>JABWAJ010000115.1 GCA_013361075.1 Saprospiraceae bacterium
GCCACCTATGTCGCCTATGTCCCCTATGTCGCCCATGTCGCCTGCTGCACCGATGGCACCGCTACCCCCCATGCCCCCAATGCCGCCGGTACCTCCCGCAGATTTTTGGGGTGACGGTTCCACGAACATCATCAAAGAACTGGATGCGAATGGCAATACTTTGTTCAAAATTGAGCGCCCTGATGGAGCAGAACCGTTTGTATTTGAATGGAATGAAGGAAACAAATCCTTTAAGTTAAATGGGAAGCTTTTTGAAGAAGGTCACTTATTTCCTCATAATGACATCGCCGCCGGGCAATACATGGAGTTGTTAAGGGAAGGTGAGTTGGCAAAGATCTTGGCAGAAAATTTCCGCGAAGATGCTCTGCGCAAAACAGAAGCATACAAATCCCTAAATGAAGCGCAACGCGAAGCCATGAAACAACACAAAAAAGAATGGAAAGCGTTGGAGAAGCAGTACAAGGAAAAATGGAATGAACAACAACATCTCCTGATGGAAAAGGCTGCACGGGAACTCGCACGGGGAGAAAATTTTCCGCCCCACCTTACTCAAGGCTTTGCCCTTGCCCCACAGCCACATATAGACGGTAATATTTGGGGTTATTTTGAAGACGGTGGTATTGTCGACCGGACCGTTGAATCAGCGCTGGAAAAAGCTTTAATTGCTGACGGTCTGATCTCAAACCCCGATAACTATACCCTTGAGCTTACGGGTAAGGGAATGAAATTGAACGGCAAAAAACAACCCGATGCCGTCTGGGAAAAATACAAAGCCGTTTACCGCAAGGTATCTGGTTATGAATTGAAGGGAAAAAGCAAGATTGTTGTAGACAAAAACGAAGCACAGTAATTAGATGTGCAAATTGACAAGGGGCAAATTGGCAACCAGAATTGCTTGCTTTGCCAATTTGCCCCTTGTCTGTCATCCTTCGGCCAGGGTATTCGAGATATCGGTCTTACCAGCCATGATGGCCGGAATTACAGCTGCTATTATGCCAATGCCAAGTGCGGCTGCCAGCAAAATCCATTCTTCTTTCAGAAAAACCCAACCTGAAAAAGCATAGCGGTAAGCATCTTTCATGAAACCGGACAAAATGGTCATTCCTCCATGGCTCAGCAACAAACCAAGTACACAGCCCAACACCGCCAGCAGTAAACCTTCGAGAATGATGAGGAAAAACAACCGGGATCTTGACGCCCCCATTACCCGCATCAGCGCCAACTCATAGCGGCGCTCTTTGAGGGAAGAGAACAGGGAAATAAAAATACTAAGTCCGGAAACTAAGATAATGGCAAACGCCAGTGCCTGGAGTGCATCCACCCCGACCCCCATATTGGCATAAAGCCGATTGATTTCAAAAGCAGGCATAGCCGCCTGCATATCCGTATTTTCATTGATGGAGCGCCCCATGTTGAGGGTCATGTAGTTGCGACTTTTGAACTGAATCAGCAAGGAAGTAATCTCGCGGTCTTCATATTCAATCAGTGGTTTAAAGTCATCAGCATGTGCGTCATGCGCAATAATCGTGTCGGAAATAGCTTCAGCAGCGTGTTCATGAACTGCCCAGATTGTTTGGGTATTGGTCAGAATCAGCTGATCGACTACTGATCCGTTGGGTTTCAAAATGCCAACCACGACAAAATCGCCATCGTGGGCCATATCCATGTCAGAAGCAAATCCATGAGAACTTTGAAACTGATCTCCGATTTTCAACCCGAGGTCGGCGGCAACTGCGGCCCCAATTGTAGCTTCCCAGGTTTTTTCCCACTTTTTACCTTCTTTCACTTCGGCATTGTACAAGCTCAGAATGTCGTGGGTGGTTCCGACAATTCGGTAGTTTTCATAGTTATCGCCCATGGACAATGGTACCGCCAATTTGATCAGTGGATGCCCCTGGCGCATAAAAGGCTTTGCTTCTTTGATGGAAATATTGCCTGTAGGCGTATCCACATGGTACATGCTGCAGAGAATGAGTTGCAGCGGGCTGCCTTTAGCGCCAATAACCAGGTCAATGCCGGCTAAATTTTTATCAAACTTTTCCTGCAATTGTGTACTCAGCAGAAGCAGCAGGGAGATCAAGCCCGTTCCCAGCGCAAACAAAATGAGGTTGAGCGCAAGAGAAAGCGGTTTGTTGGTCAGGTTTTTCCAGCTAAGTTGAAACAAGCTCATGATGGGTTGCCTTGTAAGGATGACAATTGAATCTGATTGCGGAATGCGGCTTTCAGCCGGCTATCGTGAGTAACAACCAGCAATGTCGCAGAAACTGCTGCTGCCTGCTCTTCAAGCAGATGAATAACTTCGTTGCAATTCACGTCGTCCAGTGCAGAAGTAGGTTCATCTGCCAGAATGATGGCAGGCTGATTGACCAGTGCACGGGCAATAGCTACCCGTTGCTGTTCCCCTGCACTCAGCCGGTCTGGTTTGGAGCGGGATTTATGACCAACATTCAGGCGCTCCAACAGCTCCCTGATGCGGGATTTAGACGCTGGTGCTCCTGCCAGTTGCTGGGCGAGCAGCAGGTTTTCTTCTACCGTAAGGGATTTTACGAAATGAGGTTTCTGAAAAATAATCCCCACGCGTTGCCCCCTGAACCGGTCTAACGCAGAGCCTTTCAGGCTGGCAATATTGGTGCCGTCAATGTTCACGACCCCGGTATTCGGCGACAATAACCCGCCAAGCAAGTGCAACAAAGTAGTTTTGCCACTACCGGATTGTCCCAACAGCAGCCATTGTTCGCCTTTTTTGCAATCAATATCCGGAAAATGCAATTGGTTATGGCCGTCGTAAGTATACTGAAGTGCTTTTGTTTGAAGCATGAAATGCACTTTTGTCGGAAATGAAAAAAGCCGCAGGATAAAACAGCGGCATGAATCGAATGTCGTGCAAATTTATTAAATTTGTCAGCATCAAATACTGCTTTTTCATGCTTGTGACAACATTCTGTAAAACAACGTTCGGTTATTTTAGAATCAAAGGAAGCATGCTGGGCATTCAGTCTGTCAACTGGGTTGAGGAAGCTCCGGCTATCGAAACACCTGAATACCAACCCATTGTTCAGGAATGTGCACAACAATTACAGGAATACTTTGAAGGAAGACGGCAGGGTTTCGACCTCCCACTGGATTGGGGTGGCGCAACGGATTTTTATAAATCCGTTTGGCGTGCACTGCTCGAGATCCCTTACGGACATACCACCAGTTACTCCGCCATTGCTGAAAAAATCGGTTCACCCGATGCCGTCCGCGCGGTCGGCCTTGCCAATCGAAACAACCCCATTGCGATTATCGTGCCCTGTCACCGCGTCATCGGGAAAAGCGGCGATCTCCAGGGGTATTTTTACGGCCTTGATATGAAACGTCGCCTGCTTGAGCTTGAAAACCCACAGTCTTTTGCCCGCCAGGGTAGCCTGTTCTGATACAACAAGGCCAAATACAGGCAATAACCTTATCTTTATCGCGCAAGCCAAAACGCGGGATATGATTTACCAGACAATTGTGGAAGCGAAAAAGAAAGGGGACAAACTTTTTGCCGTGCTCATTGATCCGGATAAAACAACAGGTGACGACCTCAGCAAATTGATTGATCTGGCAGTGACCGCCTCTACAGATATGTTTTTAGTAGGTGGGAGTTTGCTCGTCCAGAACCGTCTGAACGACTGTATCCAGTGCATTAAGGAGTCCTGCAGCATCCCTGTAAGCTTGTTTCCGGGAAGCAGCCTGCAACTCAGTGACAAAGCTGACAGTATTTTTCTCCTTTCGCTAATTTCGGGCCGGAACCCCGATTTACTGATCGGCCAGCATGTAATTGCTGCCCCTTTCCTGAAACAAAGTGGCCTGGAAATCATCCCGACAGCTTATATCCTGATAGACGGAGGTGTGCCTACCTCAGTATCTTATATGAGCAATACAACGCCCATTCCTGCCAACAAAGAAGACATTGCTTTGTGTACTGCGATGGCCGGAGAGATGTTGGGACTAAAACTCATTTATTTAGATGCAGGCAGTGGCGCCCGCATTCCGGTCAGCGAACGCATGATCAGTTCCGTGAGTAGCGCCGTTAATACACCGTTAATTGTGGGCGGCGGCATCCGTACCCCGGAAAAAGCATACGCCGATGCCCGGGCTGGGGCCGATGTCCTTGTAGTTGGGAATGCGCTGGAGTCTTCGCCGGCTTTGTTGCTGGAAGTGGCCTCAGCCATTCATTCCTGTAGCCCCACGAAGGTAAATTAATCGGATTAGTTCAATTTGAAAGGAGCAAGCAACTGAAATTCGGGGATTTGAACCTGAAAAGTGACGCCATCTGATTTTTTTTGAAACAAAAAAACGCCGAACATTTTGCCGATTTCGGTAGGAATTGGACACCAGGATACATATTGGTGTTTTGCGCCGGGCTCCAAAACCGGTTGCTGGCCAACCACTCCTTCTCCTTCTACTTCCCGGGCGATACCAGTTGCTTCAACGATGTGCCAGTGCCTGCGCAACAGCTGGGCCGTTTCATTCCCCAGATTTTCTATGGTAATGCGGTAGGCAAATACGAACTTCATTTCCAAAGGCTTGGAATAGCTTTCCTGATAGAAAGGTTCAGCACTGACTCTGATGCCGTTGGTAATGAGTGTTTCCATAATCACTATTGGTTGAGAAAGCGGGCAACTACCCCGGTAGCTTCCGCCAGCACACGATCCAATACATCATTAACTAATACAACGTCAAATTTGTTTTCCCAGGTCAGTTCTTCCGAAGCCCGGGCAATGCGCTTGTTCAGACTTTCTTCACTTTCAGTACGGCGCAGGCGCAGGCGCTCGAACAATACTTCCGGGGATGGTGGTTTCACAAAAATGGTCAACGCCTGTTCCGGAAAGCTGTTTTTAAGATTGGCGGCTCCCCGAACATCAATGTCAAAGATGATATCCCTGCCTTCTGTCCATAACCTTTCTATTTCACTCCGCAGGGTTCCATAAAACTGATTTTCGTAAACCTCTTCCCACTCCACAAAATCACCTGCTTCAACACGGGCTTTAAAATCTGCAACAGAAATGAAGTAGTAATCTGTTCCGTTTGTCTCATGGGCACGCCGCTCCCGGGTCGTAGCCGAAACAGAAAAGGCTAAGTTATTAAAATGTTGCAAAAGATGGTGTACAATCGTCGTTTTTCCTGCACCGGAAGGTGCCGTTACGATTAATAATTTGCTCACAGAAAGCGAAATTAACGGTTATTAGTTATTGTTGGTTGCGGGTTGTTTGAGTCAGAAAAACCGACTAAGCTTCACCCTGATCATACCTATACCAAATTAGCGACCTGTTCTTTTATTTTTTCCAGTTCGTCTTTCATCCCCACTACCAGGCGTTGAATGTCGGAGGAGTAAGCTTTAGCGCCAAGCGTATTGATTTCCCTTCCAATTTCCTGACTGATAAAACTTAGTTTGCGCCCTTTGGAGGTATTGCCCCCCATTTCTTCCAGATAGTATTTGCAGTGTTGTTCAAGGCGGACCTTTTCTTCTGTGATGTCCATTTTTTCAAGATAGAACAAAATTTCCTGCTCAAAACGGCTTTCATCAATTTTGTCTTTCCCCAGGTGTTCCTCGAGATTCTGGTGCAGCCGCTGCCGCAAAATGGGGATGCGGTCCTGCTCAAAAGGATCAATCCCGGCCAGGTACCCCAAAATATTGTTCACCCGGAGCCTCATATCGTCTTCCATGGCTTTGCCTTCAGTACGGCGGTAGTCTGTCAACTGCCTGATTGCTTTATCCAGTACCTTGAGCACTTCGTCCCATTCTTCTTCATCAATATTATCTTCTTCGGAAGAGACCACATTCTGAATGCGGAGGATCGTCTGGATGATGTCTCCTTTTTCAATTTTCAATTCATCAGCTAAAGCGGATAATTCTTCAAAGTAACGTCGAAACAAAGGTTTGTTCAGGCCAAAGCCGTCGCCACCGGCTACAGATTTCACTTCGATGACCATGTCAATTTTCCCGCGTTCAAGGCGTTCAAGTGTAATTTTGCGAAGCTCGGTATCTTTTTCGCGGTAGTTGCTGGGAATTTTGAGCCTCAGATCAGTAAATTTACTGTTGAGTGATCTGATTTCAACCAAAATGGTTTTGTCTCTGAAAGATTGCGATACGCGCCCGTAACCGGTCATTGAAAGCAACATATTGAAGCTGGTTTGATTCCCGAACCAGCCGCAAGGCAGTCAGAGAATTATTCTAAAAAGAAGCGCAAAGATAAAATTATTCCAACGCTGAAGGGACATTATGCCGGATAGTATGACGGAAAGATAGCAAATGAGGATCCGGTTCCGGGCTGCCGGCACATGAAGCAGAAGCAAGACTGCAGCTAAAAGATTGACTATTAATGAAAATTAAAGTAGATTTTATTTTTCCGGAATGAAAAAATTGCGATATTTGCCACTCGTTTTAAAAAGCAATTTGATTATAACTAATTATAAACCAGTCCATAACGATGAGAAAAGCTGATTTAGTCACAGCTATTTCCGAAAAAACGGGAGTTCCTAAAGTAGATGTTTTGGTTGCTTTAGAAACTTTCTTTAAGGAAGTGAAAGGTTCCCTTTCTAATGGAGAAAATGTGTATGTACGCGGATTTGGCTCCTTTATCATCAAAAAAAGAGCTAAAAAAATCGGTCGCCACATCAAAAAGAACAAAGCCATCGAAATTCCGGAGCACTTCATCCCTGCTTTCAAGCCGGCAAAAGTTTTTGTTGAGCAAGTTAAAGGGAATGTGACTTCGCTGCCGGAAGATGAAGGCGAAGATTAATTGCCTCAAGGCTAACAGATAACTCAAACGCGCTCCATGACAAAATTACAACTTACGGCAGTTTTTTCGGCTGCTTTGCTGTTATTTGTCATGTATTTTGGTTGTGAAACCAAAACCAAAGAAATTCAACGCTCCGAAAAGTCGAGAGCATTGTCTTCAGAAAAAACAGACATTAACCTGTTGTTAAAGGATGCGCGGAGTACTATTTCTGAAGCTCAGCATACTTTTGTACTGACTTTGGAAGAACAACTCGAAACAGCAAATTCTGATTCAGCAAAAGTGGCTATTCTGAAGCAACTTTCGGGCAAATGGTACGAATTTGGCCACCCGGCCATTGCCGGTCATTACGCCCAAAACGTTGCAGAGTTAAGCAATTCAGAAGAGGCATGGTCCATTGCAGGAACAACGTTTGGGATTTGCGTACAGGAAGCAAAAGATGACATTATCCGGGAGTTTTGTAGCAAAAGAGCCATTGGCGCTTTTGAAAATGCGGTCTCTCTCAATCCGGAAAATATCACGCATAAAGTCAATCTTGCGCTTAGTTACGCTGAATTTCCGCCTGCTGACCAGCCGATGAAAGGCCCGTTGATGTTGCTTGATCTGAACCGTCAACAACCGGAAAATGTTTTGGTTTTGAACAGCCTGGCGCGCCTGGCGATTAAAACCGGTCAATTCGACCGTGCATTAACCCGTCTGGAAAAAGCCGTACAACTTGAACCGGAAAACGTTAGTAGCAATTGTCTGCTGGCTACCGTATACGAATCCCTGAAAAAAACCGTTGAAGCACAACAATACCTGGAAAAATGTCGCGCGCTTCAGGCGCGTTGAGAAATTTATAACAGGAACGAACCTATTTGTTCACCGACACCGTTTCATCTTTTAGTGTTTCTGCAGGCATTGTTTCCGTTCAGGAAAAATGACAGCAGCTACCAAAGTTGTTGCGGCGAAAAAAAGAAACGACCATGCCTTGTGGAAAAAAGCGTAAACGGCATAAGATTGCCACGCACAAACGCAAAAAAAGGCTGCGTAAGAACCGCCATAAGAAGAAGAAATAATCACGACATCCTCCGGGTATCAGTCCCTGGGGAAATAAAGGTTATTTCGTGGCTATTCCGGATAATTAGCAATGCGCGTACGTTTAAAAACTCACGCGCTTTTGCTGTTTTCCGTTTGCCCGTATCTCTTAAGACTGCCCTTTATCTCTCCTCCCTCTGGAACCATGTTGGGTGTACAAACTAATTTTCCCTGTGGAAAAAGAACTCATCATTAATTCTACGCCCACAGAAGTCGAAATAGCCCTGCTGGAAGATGGTAAACTCGTAGAACTCCATTATCAAAAAACGAACAACAATTTTACTGTTGGCGACATCTTCCTGGGCAGGATCAAACGACTTATGCCGGGCCTAAATGCGGCCTTTGTTGATATTGGGCACAAAAAAGATGCTTTTTTGCATTACACCGATCTTGGGCCAAAATTGCGTTCCCTTGCCAAATACACGAATGGAACCATCTCAGGTTCCATCAACACACATCGGCTTGACCAGTTTAAACTGGAACCGGAAATTGTAAAAACCGGTAAGATAGACCAGGTGCTGGCGAAAAGGCAACAAATTTTGGTGCAGGTATTGAAAGAACCCATTTCTACCAAGGGCCCCCGCCTGAGTTGTGAAATGACCATTCCGGGGCGATACCTGGTATTGACGCCGTTTACCGACATCATTGCTGTTTCCAAAAAAATAGCCAATTCGGAAGAACGCAAACGCCTGCATGCGCTGGTGGAGAGCATCAAACCGAAAAACTTCGGCGTCATTGTCCGTACGGCCGCAGAAGGCAAAAAATCTGCCGACCTGCATGAAGAACTCAGCTTTATGATGGAGCGCTGGGAGGACATCTTCAAACAATTGCACAAAGCAGAAGCTCCCATTAAACTGCTCAGCGAACTCGATAAAACCTCCAGCATCCTCCGCGATTTGTTGACCGACTCGTTCAACAAGATTGTAGTTAACGACAAAGACCTCTACCAAAACATCAAGAACTACCTGTATTCCATTTCTCCGGATCAGGTCAAAATTGTTTCGCTGCACAAATCCTCGAACAAACCAGTTTTCGAGGTGTACGGCGTCACCCGTCAAATCAAATCATCGTTTGGCAAAACGGCAACCATGCCTAGTGGAGCCTACCTGGTGATCGAACACACAGAGGCCATGCACGTCATTGACGTGAACAGCGGCCATAAAGTAGGTAGTGCCAGTCAGGACGACGCCGTGCTTAAAGTCAACATGGAAGCGGCAGAAGAAATTGCCCGTCAAATGCGCCTGCGCGACATTGGTGGCATCATCATCATTGACTTCATTGACATGAAAAACCTGGAGCACAAAAAAACGCTGGTCCAGGCAATGAAGCAATTCATGAAAAAAGATCGCGCCCAACATACTATTCTCCCCCTCAGTAAGTTTGGTTTAATGCAAATAACGCGGCAGCGCGTGCGCCCGGAAGTAAAAATCAATACCTCTGAGGTTTGCCCAACCTGCAACGGTACCGGTAAAATCAATGCATCCATCCTCGTGATGGACGAAATTGAACGCGACATGAACTTCATCCTTGGTTCGCGCCTGAAATCGAAGCTCACGCTGCATGTGCATCCTTATGTCGCAGCCTATTTGAAGCAAGGTTTTCCCAGCATTCGCATCAAGTGGTTCTTTGAATATTACAAATGGATTGCCATCCGGGCTAACTCGGATTTTCCCCTGAATAAATACAGTTTTTTTGACGAAAACGAGGATGAGATTCGGTTGAATTGAGCGGGGAAAGGGGTTCGTGACAAAAATCACATAATCCCGGTTATTGTCCGGCTAACTTTGTGCGGGCTAAATCTATGCACAAAATGTTGAAAGCCTATTTAAAAGACATTGCTCCTTATCCGCGCTGGTTTCACCTTGTCAATCGGGAAAGCCTGCGTGCTGATCTGATAGCGGGTCTAACAGGTGCTGTTATTGTGTTGCCTCAGGGGGTAGCTTTTGCCCTCATTGCAGGACTCCCGCCCGCATTCGGGCTTTATACGGCCATGATTACGGCAGTGGTAGCCGCATTGTTTGGCTCCTCTCTGCACCTGATTTCAGGGCCAACAACGGCCATTTCGCTTACTGTGTTTGCAGCCATCAGCCAGTTTGCACAACCAGGCACAACCGTATATATCGAACTGGCCTTGTTGTTAACGCTGATGGTTGGCATCATCCAACTCGGTTTTGGCCTTGCTCGCATGGGCTTGCTCGTCAATTTCGTTTCCCATACCGTGGTGGTCGGATTCACTGCAGGTGCTGCTTTTTTAATTGCCAACAGCCAGCTAAAGCACATATTGGGTATTGACCTGGGGGCCGGGACTTCATTTATCGGCACCTGGGAAAAATTAGTCCTGCACATTCAGGAAACCAACCTTTATGTATTGTCTGTAGCTTTATCAACTCTGGGTATTGCTCTGCTGTTCAAGCGTTTGTTGCCGAAATGGCCCTATATGCTCTTTGGGATGGTAGCGGGTAGTATCATTGCTTATTTTTTAGGCGGAGAAGCTGTGGGCATTAAAACCATAGGCGAAATCACCAGTGCGTTGCCCCAGCCCCACGGCGTTCATTTAAATTTTGAAAAGATCAAACAACTCATGCCCAATGCTTTTGCAGTTGCATTGCTGGGGTTGATCGAAGCCATTGCCATTAGCAAAGGTATTGCCCTGCAGTCGCGCCAGCGCATTGACAGCAACAGAGAATTCATCGCGCAGGGTTTGTCCAATATCATAGGCAGTTTTTTTTCAGCTTACGCAGGTTCCGGTTCGTTCACCCGTTCGGGAATCAACTACCAGGCCGGTGCTCAAACCCCCATGTCTGCGGTTTTTGCTGCAATCATTCTGCTTGCAATTTTACTGCTTATTGCACCATTCGCAGCTTATCTGCCCATTCCGGCCATGGGAGGCATTATTCTGATGGTTTCTTACAACCTGATAGATTTTAAAAAAATCCGCAAGGTTTTAAAAGCCAGCCGACTGGAAACATCCGTACTGCTGGTTACCTTTTTCTCTACTTTACTGCTCGACCTTGAATTTGCCATCTTACTCGGTGCAATGACCTCGCTGGGGTATTTCCTGTACAAAACCACACACCCGCACATGGCCATTATGGCACCTGATCCGGAAGATAACTACAGGCTGAAATACATCATCCGAAAAAAGGGCCTGCGGGAATGCCCGCAATTGAAGATGGTGCGCATAGATGGCTCAATCTTTTACGGGAGCATTGAACACATTTCTGAGCTTTTTGATGAAGTTTACAAAGGTCCCGAAAAATATTGCCTGATTCTGGCAGAAGGCGTCAACTTTGTTGGTCTTGCGGGCGCCGAATGGCTTGCCGAAGAAGCCAGGCGATGGAAAGAAAAAGGTGGCGGACTCTATGTTTGCAATCTTAAAATCATTGCTCAGGACGTCCTTGAAAAAGGCGGCTATAAAAAAGAGATTGGTGAGGATCACTTCTGGGCTACCAAGCGTGAGGCGATTGCAGAAATTTACAAACATCTGGATCACAAAATCTGCCTCACGTGCCCTGCCCGGGTATTCCGGGAATGCCAGGCCATTGCAGGCAGCCAACCCCCTGACGCTAAGGAAAAAGAAATCCCTGTGGTTTAACCGGGCTCAGCGCCGCCAATGTTCAGAAAGCAGCAACTCCACCGGCCCAGCCAGTTCTAAGCCTGCATTGCGACCAGTGCCGGAATAGACCAGGTTGTTGCCATCATATAACGCTACTTCCTGTAAGGCTTTCATACTTTCATTCACTTTTCCGGTCATGTTGCCCGACAGGGGCGATCTCAAATCGCTGCCTTCTGCCTGGTGTGCTGTGATTTCAAGCCGCTGGCCTGCTTTGTTTTTAAATGCCAGATGAACAGTGTTATCTGAAACGCTTGCTTTCATTTGGGCTCCGGTATAGGTAGCGAACCGATAGAGCCGCTCGCCATATAAAAACCCAACAATGAACCCGATAAAGGAGCGGCCAAGCCAGGGAATTTTGGCTACAGAAGCCATTGAACAAATAGGGATGTCGCCATCGAAATGGTTGCATTGAGTCCATATCCAGCAAGCCGGAAATGAACGCCCCCAATCTTTTTCAATATACCCCTTTCCTCCGGTGAAGTTCGTTGAAACGCCATAAACATCAAGGCTTCCCTCAAAGTAATGGTTAAGGCTGACTACGCCGTGGTAGCATTCCATAAATGGCACAAAGG
>JABWAJ010000711.1 GCA_013361075.1 Saprospiraceae bacterium
CACACTCACACTCACACTCACACTCACTCCACCATTACCTTTGTTTCCAAATCCCAATTCGCGCGAAGCGGCTCTAATTTGGCTTTAAAAATTGGTTCCGGCTGGCGTTTGGCATCATAAAGCCCGGCATCCCAGCGGCCGTTTCGATTCAGGTCGGTCACAATCCGAACCGAATAATTTCCCGGCGGCAGCAGGGTGAAGTTGCGCTGGAAAGTTTTGACATTGGTGATGTTCAGGTTTTCAACGACATTATTCTCCTGAAACAGCAAGGTCGCTACGTAGTTCAATCCTGGGTCCAGTCCTTCAATGGTCAGTTTGATGTTGCCAAAGCTTTTTACCGGCTCCACGATCCATTTTTTCAGAATAGAGTCGTTCGACAAACCATACCAGTCGCGAACAGCACCGGGCAGTAGTTCCATTTCGTAGCGTTTGCCTTCTTTCCATTGCCAGCCAATCAGAAGCTCATTCGGCACGCTGTCGTTGATGCCGATACGGGCCGGTATCCGGATTCGGGTAGTGTCTTCATACACCGCCAACCGTGCGGTGTCAATAGTTGCCAAAGGGTGGGTAAACTGGATGCGGAACGCTTTGCCCGGGTTGACTTTCAGCAGGGATCCTGCCGAGCGGGCATCGGCATCGCGCAGTTTTGCGGTTTTCAAAAAAGACTCTTTGGTGGCCGGATTTACGTACAAGGTGTCACTAAATGTAGTATCTGCTTCCAAATAAATAGCCCGCAGTGCAGTGGAATCATCGGGTCGGTACCACAAGCGCAGCGAGTCGGCATCTTCAGCTTTGTAAACTACAGCGCCCGGCGGGTCGTAACGGAGGTTCATTCCTTCCGGAACGCGGTTGAATACAACTTTCGCAGTACCATAACTTCTGAGTTCACTGTCTTTGATCTGAATCGGAATTTCTTCTGAAAAAAGTTTGATGGTCAGGCCCCCCGTGGTATCAAACGGGATGCGGATGAGGCTGTCGGGGAATCCGATGCGTTCGGTTTTAAAATTGAACAGGTAATTGAAATCGCTGTCCACCAAGGCGAGGCCCTTGAACACCCCAGCTTTGATGTTTTCTATTTTGAAACGGCCTTCTTTGTTGCTGCGCCCGAAATAAAATGGTTTTTGGGTGCGCACCACACTATCGGCTAAATTGTCGTACAACATAAACAAGGCACCATCCACAGGTTCGCCGGTGAGGGCGTCAACAAGGGTTCCCTGAAAGCTGAGCGAATCAATCTGATCGCCTGTGGAAAAAACAAACCGCAGGTCTTTGGCCGGGTTCCGCTCGGTGAGGTCTGTAACCGCTTCGCCAAAATTGATGGTATAAGTGGCAGAATCGCGCAACACTTCCCGCTCGTCGAAATCAAAACGAAGGGTTCTGCCTTTCAGGGTAATCTCAAACGGGTGTTCCAGCGGAGGGGAAACAACGACCTGTTTGGCTACTTCGGCAACCTGGACCCACTCATCGAAGGTCAGCAGGATGCGTTGCCGCTGAAACCGCGTCTGGAAATTTGGCGTAGAGCCTTCGGGTACAACGGCGGGCGGAACCTCATCTTTGGGCCCGCCAACCGGCGCAATGACATTGGCGCAGCCGCTCAGCAGCCCCAGTATCGGCAACAGGCAGCAAATTGCAAATGGGAAAAAGCGTCCGTGTTTCATGTAGTTTGAATGACTCGCGGGCTATTGCCCAAACGAAGCCCCAAAAGTACATTGTTCCTTTCAGCAGACCATTAATTTTCCCGGTTTTGAGATAAGCTTAACGCCTGTCTTGTTATTTTTTCTAAAAAAGGCTTGCGAGTCAGCATGGAAAAGTCATATCTTTGCAGCCGCTTGAGCAAAAAGCAAGCTCAAGATTCAGGTTCTCCACACAATACGGCGCGGTAGCTCAGCTGGTCAGAGCGTGCGATTCATAATCGCAAGGTCGGGAGTTCAAGCCTCCCCCGCGCTACTTCTTCTTACGGTAAAAGCCCTTGTAGCTGTTTTGGTTACAAGGGATTTTTTGTTGTTGCGAGTTGGCCGGCCATATTTCATTACCATCTGTGTGGATAAACGGCTTTGCTTATTCGGGGAAGTCTTCAATAAGGAAATGTACCTGAATGAATATGGACAAATCGTTTATCGGGAATGGGAAAAATTACCG
>JABWAJ010000116.1 GCA_013361075.1 Saprospiraceae bacterium
GGAAAGCGATATCTTTATGCGAAACTTACGCAAAATCCCGACTTACAGGATGACTACCAAGAATTTGCTTCTTTCCTTGCTTTTCAAGCTCAAACTTCAGTGGGACAGCTTTTTACTGTAGAACAGAAAATAAAAGAGGCTCTTCAAATTCCCATGACCCTTGAGACGAAATTGGATATAGTCAAAACCAATATCAACCAGATTAATGAATTGGTTATTGCTGTAGATTCAATTTTAGATGTCTCTTCTAATGCATTAGAATTAACTGATGCAAAACAGCAAAAGCAGAGTTATGCTGAGCAATTATATCAACTTGATAGCTTATATGACAAACTACATGGCGAATATGTTACAGGAATGCATTTAATTCTACAAGAAGTACTCACTCTAAACGGTCTGGTAACTGCAACAATGGGGTATGAACAAAATGAAAAAACAGTCAATGATATTACCTTGAATGCCACCCTTTTTCAGAATGGAATTTTAACCTCAGACCAAATAAATACTTTGGTATCCATTGCGGAAGAGTGCCCTAAAACGGGCGGCCACGGAGTATATCGTGCCAGAGGAGTTTTGTCTGATTGCCAAATAGAAATATGGAATGACAATTCTGCTACTTGCTTTCCAATGCCCGAACCTGGGGAAGAAAAGATATTGAACAATAATATTGCTGAGCAACCTAATAAGTACTCCACTGATAAGCTACTGATTTTTCCCAACCCGGCAGTTGACGGCTTTTCCGTAAGAGTACCACCTAATAATTCTGGAGTTCTTACACTTGTTGATGGTCTGGGAAAAATTCAAATATCAACTCGGTTTAGTGAAGAAGAAGGTTTTCATTATGTAGAACTGGATAACCTTCCACAAGGAATCTATTTTTGTACTATTCATCAGTCAAACGGCGAAGTTCAAATTTCCAAGGTTTTTGTAGTTGGTAATTAATTTTGTCATGCAAGAGCTATGTCTGATTATTGCACAGCTCTTGCATAAATAAATATTTATGAAAACAGTAACTTGCTTCTGTTTAGGCTTATTTATAATTGGTAAGCTTACAAGCCAAAATCGTTATGATAATAACTGGGTGTTTGCCCGAGTTGACCAGGGCGTCCTACTTAATTTTAACAGCGATTCGTTGCATGTGCAATATATCCCACAATTAGAACTTCGAACTGTTGAAGCCCATATGAGCATGAGTGATGCCGAAGGAAACTTATTGTTTTATTCTAATAATTGCTCTATTTCGAATGCAGCACACCAGGTTATGGAAAACGGGGAAGGTCTGAACCCCGGGCTAATTCAAACGTATTGGTGTAGTGTAAATCCTTATGCAAATCCTCACAATCAATCAATTCTTAGCCTCCCTTCCCCTGAGAACTCTAATATATATTATGTTTTTCATATAGATCTGGAACTTTTTAATTTTGGAGGTCCCGGAGGAAGTGACTATGCACCTATGAATTTGTATAAATCGTTAATAAATATCCAAGAAGAAAACGGACTTGGAAAAGTGATTGAAAAAAATATTCCAATTTTAGAAGATTCTCTTGCCTGGAACAATCTACAAGCAACTAAGCATGCTAATGGACGGGACTGGTGGATAATTTGTCCAGAGTACAAATCTAATTGTTATTATAAAATATTGCTTGATCCTAATGGAGTAACTGTTGCAGGGAAACAATGTGCAGGATACTCATGGGAAGGATATGGTGCAACAGGGGGTGCATACTTCACTCCAGACGGAGCAAGGTATGTGCGGTCTAATGCAGATAATGGTCTGAATATTTTTGATTTTGATCGTTGTACCGGGGAATTATCTAATCCAGTGCATATATCTCTTTCCCCTGATACAAATCGGATTAGCAGTATGGCTATATCAGCTAACTCAAGATTTGTTTATGCTATTTTTTTGGACAAGATCTTTCAGTTTGATTTGTATGCTGATGACATTCCAACAAGTAAGACCCTTGTTGCCTTATATGATGGGTATCAAAGCGCAGGAAATCCTACAGATTTCTATCATGCAAAACTTGCCCCAGATGGGAAAATATATATCTGCACATTCGGTCCCACCTATTATCTGCACACTATCAATAATCCGGATAGCGTTGGGATAGCATGCCAGGTATTACAGCATAATGTCTTATTGCCTTATACTCACTATGCAGCCATGCCTAATAGCCCTAATTATAAATTAGGATCACTGCCTGGCCCATGTGATACTATTGCGGTAAGTGCAAATGAAATACTTTTAGAAGATGGAGTAATAAAAATATTCCCTAATCCCTCTTCTCATATAATTAATATTATAAGCGAAAGAGAAAACACTCAGATCAATGAGGTTCGATTGTACGACCTATCAGGAAGGTTGGCTTTAAAAAAAGATGGGAATAATGCTTTAATTCAATTAAATAATAAGGAATTGCAATTGCCTCAAGGCATATACATTGTTGTGGTTTTTGACTCTTTGGGTAGAAGGCATATAAATAAATTGGTCATTGAAATCAACTAATCTTCAAACCCTATTACTGGCGCGTGCCTCCCCCTTCGGGGGTCGGGGGGCTGTCACGCCCTCCTACCACCACCACAATCTCCCCTTTCACGGCCTGACGGGCTTTAAAATCAGCGGCCAGCATGGCTAAGGTTCCACGGGCTGTTTCTTCATACAACTTGGTCAGTTCGCGGCAAACGCAGGCCGGGCGATCCGGGCCACAAACTTCGGCCAGTTGTTCGAGGCATTTCACTAAGCGCATGGGGGACTCATACAACAGAAAAGTATGAGGAAGGTCCGAGAGGAAACGCAGGCGGGTTTGGCGGCCTTTTTTGTGCGGTAAAAAGCCTTCAAAATGAAACGTATCGCAGGGCAAACCCGAAGCAACCAACGCCGGTACAAATGCAGTAGGCCCGGGCAGGCATTCCACCCGGACGCCCTGCCGGATGCATTCGCGAACCAGTAAAAATCCAGGGTCAGAAATAGCCGGTGTCCCGGCATCGGAAATGAGTGCAGCCGTAACCCCTTCTTTTAACTGGGAAACAATTCCGGAAAGCACCCCGTGTTCGTTGTGTGCATGATAAGCCCTCAACGGGCGTTCGATGCCATAATGATCGAGTAGTTTGCGTGAGGTTCGGGTGTCTTCTGCCAACACAAAAGCGGCTTCTTTCAGGATGCGCAGGGCGCGCAGCGTGATGTCTTCCAGATTGCCAATGGGCGTAGGTACGACGTAGAGCATCTTGAAATGATTGAGGTTCGGGACAGGAATAAAAGGCAGAGCCTTTTGAATAATAGACACGAAGCGGAGCCCGCGCCAGATTTTGAATAATCAACCCGGGGCAGGGCAACGCGCCAGAATTTGAATAGTAGACGTGACGCAGGGCCACGCGCCAGCATTTACTCCGATGCTTTGATGGAAAAAGTATAGTTTTCCATAATCAGATTGGCCAGCAGTTTCTGACAGGCCGTTTCTACGGTAGAGCGGGCCGTTGCTTCAGAATCGGCTTCAAGGGTCAGCGTGATGTGTTTTCCGATGCGCACATCTTCGATACCACTGAGGTTTACATGCGACAGGTTGTTGGCCACTGTTTTCCCCTGCGGGTCGAGTAATTCTTTGTGGGGCATGACGTCAATTTCCGCGACAAATTTCATGATGCTTTTTTTCCGTTGAAAAGATGAATTGCAGCGCTCAGCACAACATAAGCAAAGATGATGAGTGTAAAAGCTGCTTCGCGCAAGCCAAACAGCGCTACCGCCGCAGCGAGGGCAAAGATAATTCTTATCTCATTGCCTTTCCATTGAAGCTGCCTGAATTTGAGGCTAAACATCGGCAACTCTGACACCATCAGCATGGAAAGGACTGTAATACAGGCATATAAAAAGCCCGGGCGGGTCACCCAATTTCCCCAGCCAAAGGTATCAAAGTGCGCAATCAGCATCAACCCGATGGCAAACATGGTACAAGCCGGCGTAGGCAGCCCCAGAAAAGAATCTGTTTGGCGGGTATCTAAATTAAATTTTCCAAGCCGCAGGGCAGCAAAAAGGGTGACGAGGAAACCAGGCACTGCCGCCCAGTACAATTCCTGAATCGAGTCCGGCTCCAGTAGGCTGTAAAAAATCAGGCCGGGAACCAGTCCAAATGAAACCATATCCGCCAAAGAGTCCAATTGAACCCCAAGTTCGCTTTTGACGTTCAGCGCATGAGCCACCGCCCCGTCTAAGAAATCGGTGACGCTGGAAAAAACGAAAAAAAGAAAGGCCGTTTCAAATTGTCCGTACAGGATGCAAACAGCCGTGCAGCAACCACCAAACAGGTTGAGCAGCGTTATTGCATTGGGAAGGTGTCTTTTAAACATAGAACCAACGGGTTTGGCCCGAAAGGTAGTCTTTTCAATTGATTTTTGTCCTCTACCACACCAGTACGATAACTTTAAGCCATTTTTAACACTAAGCCGCCAACATTTGTCGTAACATTAGAGATCTAAAATGTTAGACAATAGAGGTCAATCATCAAAACAAAGCACTATGCGTTCCATTATCGGAGTCTGCTTGCTAAAATCCATCATTTAAAGAAAAAATCATGCGCTTGAGAGCTTACACAACCCTGCTTTTCCTCTGCTTTTCCTTAATCCTGATGGCTCAACCAGCCAATGACGAATGTATAAATGCCATCGAACTGACAGACGTGACCAGCTGGTGCTCCAATCCGGCGGAATTTACCAACCAGGGGTCCACTCCGTCTGCAGTGCCCAATCCTACCTGTTTCCCCAACAACCAAACCGTCAATGACGTCTGGTTTTCTTTTGTAGCTGAAGCCACAGCCGTCAACATCAGTGTTACCGGGGCAACTGCCGTCACAACTGGTGGCACCCTCCGTAACCCGCAATATGCATTGTATTCCGGCGATTGCAACAACCTCACTGCCGTCGGTTGCGCTTCCGATGCGATGAACGAAAATTTTGTACAAGCCTTTGCAGGCCCCCTGAACATCGGGGAAACCTACTACATCCGGGTCAGCGCCCGGTTTGGTTTTATGGGTACCTTCAAACTTTGTGTCAACAATTACAACGAAGTCCCGCAGCCTTCCGGCGACTGCCCAACCGGGGTGATCCTTTGCGACAAATCGGCATTCACCGTTGATTTTGTCACCGGCATTGGTTCGGTCAATAACGAAATCGGCAACGTTGGTTGCAACGCCGCAACCTGTGACATTGAGGAAAGCAGCTCCAGCTGGTACAAATGGACCTGTAAAGACGCTGGCACCCTGACGTTTTCTCTGACCCCGCTCAACTTGTCGGACGACCTCGATTTTGTGGTGTATGAATTGCCCAACGGCATCGACAACTGCTCCGGCAAAGTGCCGATTCGCTGCATGGCTTCCGGTGAAAATGTCGGGCAACCCCTGGCTACCTGGATTGCCTGTGTAGGGGCTACCGGGTTGCAAACCGGCCAAACAGACGTTAATGAAACTTGTGGCTGTGCAGCAGGGAGCAATAATTTCATCTCCCCCATCAATATGGTGGCCGGAAGAAGCTACGCTTTAGTCATCAACAATTTCAGCAATTCCGGCAGTGGATTTTCTGTGGAATTTGGCGGCACCGGCACCTTCCTAGGGCCCGAGGCCAATTTCAGCATCGCCCCTCAGACTACAGTGTGTGTAGGCGAACCGGTTACCCTTACGGATATGTCCACCTTCTCCGGTACGCTGGTCGGCTGGTCCTGGAATTTTGGGTCGCACGCCTTTCCGGCAAATGCATCTGTGCGCGGCCCGCATACCGTCGTTTTTGACCGCCCGGGCTTAAAATCCATTACCCTGACCGTAGAAAGCGACCGGGGCTGTCTGGTGACCAAAATCCTGACTGTGCTCGTAGAATGCTGCGACGACCATTTCGATGTCAATGCCGCCATTACCAATACCGATTGCCCCAGCGCCAGCACCGGCGGCATTAACCTGAGTGTAACCAACAACTATGGCCCCTATGCCTATCAATGGAGTAACGGCCCTTCCACACAGGACATTTCGGGCGTACAGGCAGGGCCTTATACCGTGACCATCACCGATGAAGCTACCTGCCAAACGGTGGAGACCTTTACCGTAGGCGGCCCGCCGCCCTTTGCTTTCGATACCCTGGTTACAAAACCGACCTGCGGCGGTGGCGTTGACGGAGCAGTGACCCTGGTGGTTTCCGGCGGAACGCCGCCTTACCAATACAATTGGCAAAACACGGGGTTCACCAGCAACAATACCCTGAGCAATATCATGCAGGGCGACTACCCCGTTACCATCCGGGATCAGAACAACTGCACCGTTTCGCTGGTTTTGCCCGTTCGCGAACTGGAATTGGTGCTGGATCCAACGGTTCAGGCCATTACGCGACCCTCCTGTTTCGGTTTTTCCGACGGTTCCATCGTGGTGGTGATTGACAACGGGTTAGGGCCGTTCCAATACAACTGGAACGATGGCAATGGTTTTGTCAATGAAAATTCACTGCTCAACATCAGTGCAGGCACTTACGAGGTAGAAGTGCGTGATGCCAACCTTTGCGCAGGTTTTTTTGAGTTTATTTTAGAAGACTACCCACCACTGGCCCTGGAATTTGATACCCGCAACATCACCTGCAACGGCGAAAGCGATGGCCGGGCAGCGGCACTGGTTTCCGGTGGAACAGGCGTTTATGCCTATGCCTGGAGCAACAACCAAACCGGAAGCGCCATTGATCAGGTTCCTGCCGGGACTTATCTCGTTACGGTGACCGACAGCAACGGATGCGTGCTCAGCGGAGATACAGTGCTGACCGAACCACCTCTTTTGGTGCTAACCCTGGGCGACATTGTGAACAACATTTGCTATGGGGAATCGGAAGGCAGCATTTCAGTATCGGCTTCCGGCGGAACGCCCCTTTATGAATACAGCATAAGCGGAAGTGCCTTTCAGATGGAACCCTTGTTTGACAATCTTTTCGCCAGCCCTTACATCATCACGGTAATGGATGCTTTTGGGTGTACGGATACCATCCACGCAGAAGTGACGCAGCCCGTCGAATTGATCGTGGATGCCGGGCCCAACCAGTTCATCCAGCTGGGGTATTCCACAAGAATCATTGCTGTGGCCAATTATGACCCGGTTATGTTGACCTGGACGCCCTCGGATTTCCTTTCCTGCACCAATTGCCCGAACCCGGAAGCCAACCCCGTCAACACCACTACGTACCGCATCACAGCCATCAATGAGGCCGGTTGTATCGGCTTCGATGACGTCACCATTTTTGTGGTGAAAGACCGGCCTGTTTACATTCCGAATGCCATTTCTCCCAACGGCGACGGCATCAACGACGGCTTCACCCTGTTCACCGGGCCTGCAGCTAACCGAATCCAGTCGCTCAAAATTTTTAACCGTTGGGGCGGATTGATTTACATCGGGAAGGATTTTCCGCCCAATGAACCTTCTCTCGGCTGGGATGGCACCTTCAACGGCGAACCTGTGAACAGTGGCGTTTTTGTTTATCTGGCCGAAGTAGAATTTATTGACGGGGAGGTGGTGGAATACAAAGGCGATGTGACCGTGGTGCGGTAAGGTTTTGATGCCCCAAGGTTGTTAGCTTACCCTATTCACCTTCAATCACTTCGTGGTTTCCAGGTAGCAAAAAACTACGCACCGAATTTTATGCAAATATTTCAAAAAGCGCTACCAGTTATCTTTTTGATTCTTTCCAGCTCGCTTTGGGTTAGCGCCCAAAAGCAATACGCCCTGCGCTTGCTCTGCCTCGACCAGTCGCCCGAATTTTTGACAAAACGCGTAGCGTACAAAACCGTTTTTCCGGATAGCCTGGGGGTGAAACCGGAGCTAAAAAACGTCCTTTCGCAATTGCACAGCCAGGCTTTTCTCGAAGCTTCGGTAGATACTCTGCTCCGCCAGGACAGCATATTCACCGCTTTTCTGCACGTAGGCCCACTTTATGGCTGGGCACAGTTGCGCAATGGCAACATCGAAGAGGGGCTGCTTTCGCAGGTCGGCTTCCGGGAACGCCTGTATCGGGGCAAACCTTTTTCGGTGCGGCAGATCGCCCGGTTGCAGGAGTCCTTGCTGCGTTTGTCAGAAGACAATGGATTTCCTTTTGCGCAGGTTCGTTTAGACAGCATCCGCATCAGCCAGGGGCAGGTAACGGCAAAAGTAATGATGGATCGCGGGCAATTTGTCCCCATCAAACAAATCAAGGTGACCGGTAATGTGCGCATTTCCCGCACTTATCTGGAAAATTACCTTGGCCTGAAAGTGGGCACACCCTACAACCGGACAAAAATACTGCGCCTGCGCGAGCGGCTGCGCGAACTGCCTTTTCTGGAAGCGGAAGCCGATCCGGTTATTTCCTTTGAAGCAGAAGGCGCAGTCGTCAACCTGGCGTTGAAACAAAAACGCGCCAGCCGGTTCGATTTCCTGATCGGAATATTGCCCAATAGCGCACAAACCGGCAGGATGCTCATCACCGGGTCTTTTTTGGGCGAATTGAACGGGCAGTTTGGGCAGGGGGAACGCATTTACGTAAAGTTTGAACAATTGCGCCCGCAAACCCAATTGCTCGACCTCCAGTTCAATTACCCCTACCTGGCAGGGCTGCCCTTTGGAGCTGACCTCCAGTTCAATTTATACAAACGGGATACCAACTACTTAGACATAGCTTATACTGCCGGTGTACAATACCTGCTGGAAGGCGGCGATTACCTGAAAGCCTTTTTGAACAACCGCTCTTCTGTTTTGCTGAAAGTGGACGAGGCCAAAATAATGACCACGCAGGCGCTGCCCGATACCTTAGATGTGAGCAGGAGCGCTTTCGGAATTGAATACGCGCGCCGGCAACTCGATTACCGCTTCAACCCTCGTCGCGGCTGGAGCCTTTTCCTGCATGCCGATGCAGGGGTACGGCGCATCCGGCGGAATTCCGAAATAGAAAATCTGGAGTTGGGATACCTCTATGACAGCCTGCAGGAACGCTCTTTTCAGTACAAGCTGGAAGGCAAAATTGAGGCTTACCTCCCCTTGTTCCGGCGCACCACTCTGAAAACGGCCCTGCAAACCGGATGGGTTATTTCCAATCAGGGTATTTATGCCAACGAACAATACCGCATCGGGGGCAACCGTTTGTTGCGGGGCTTTGACGAAGAGTTGGTTTTCGCCACGAATTACACGGTGCTGACCTTAGAGTACCGCCTGTTGTTGCAACAAAATTCTTACCTCTACGCTTTTGGCGATTACGCCCGCGTGGACGAACGCACTTCCAATACGCTTCCCGGCACTCCTACCGTTGATTTCCCTTACGGATTCGGTGCCGGCATTACCTTCGAAACGAGTGCCGGCGTTTTTGGCGTCAGCTTAGCCTTCGGCAGCCGGAAAAATAACCCGCTCGATTTTGGTGCGCCCAAAGTGCATTTGGGGTATGTGAGCCTGTTTTGACGGGTTTTAGCTATATCCAATGATACAAAACCAAATGATAGAAGTCACCTTTGTACTTGACCTTCATTTAAGCTCCTGTCCGATAAACAAAAGTGTTTTTGTCTGCGGCACCTCAATATGGATTTCACGCATTCCATACGCTTGATTAAAGGGTTCTTTGACCCTTAACCCACTCAATTTATCCTTAATGGTTGCCCAAAGCGTATCTATGTCCTCTACTTCCATATAAAATTCCATTTGCCCGATATCCTGACCAGCCGGCAAAATATGGATGGTCAAATGGTCTTTTTGATAGATGGCATAAGTTTCTGTATCCATAATGGGTGAAAAACTTAATACCTCTTTAAAAAACCGGGCTGTCACCTCCATGCCAAATGAAGGAATCATTGGGCTAATAAAAAGTGCTTTGTACATACCTAATTGTTAGGTTAAGTATTGATTGGGAATATTTTTTACCGGATAGTTCACTTCGTACCTTTCCCTCAACAACCGCAAAACGGTTTCATTTATTTCCCTTTCATTTCGGTGCATTTGTGGCAACAACCCCATCATGGCATAGCTGACGGGGTTCACCGAAGGCATCAGCGTTTCCCACGCATAGCCTCTACCCCAAATAATGCCCTGAACGGTAACATTCAGGTCGGCTTGTTTTAACAGCAAAAAATCAAGCACTGGCCTGGAATGGTTGTTGTTTTGGTTTACCGTATGAAAAATGGGAGTCTGTCCACCAAAACCATATTCGTCAGTTCCAGCTTTTGCGTTGATGTCAGCATGGTATTTTACCAAAATTTCGGCACAGGCCAGATGGTTGAACTCGGCACAAACATGCAGCAGGGTAGCATCGTCCAACGGGGTGTACGCACACTTCAAGGTGTATTTATTGGCAACAATTGCCGGGTTTTCCACAATTAATTTTTCAAGCGCGGAAGGGTCGTCAAGCAAAACAGCAAGCAGAGCTTTGTCTTCAAACTGCAATCCATAATCCACAAAAACCTTTACGCAATCCTTGAACCTTGAAGTGCGGGTATATTCGCTTGTCAACTCTTCAAACAAAGGCTTGCTGTTATAACGTTGATTGGGGTGGACCCCGTTTTCAAAACAATTCCGAATCCCTTCAACAGCGTGCAATTCTATTTGGGTTATGATATCTTTCAGGTAGTCCATTGTTGTATTGTTTCAATTTTTTCTTTGTCCACGCAGTAGGTGCAAAGCCGCTCTAAGAGCTTGTTGATGAAATTTCTTGCCTCCTCAATCGTCCTGGCGGGCTGCCTGGCTAAGTATTTATTAATTTCACGATCTGAACGCAAGGCAAAAATCCCCTGTTCGTCATCTGGCAATAATGGCCGAAGGGTCAACCTTTCTGTCGTTAAAATTGGAAACGGCATGATATTTTTATCTGTCACTTTATGCTGATTATGTTTTTATGCTGGCTTTGTTGGCGGTAATGTGAACATGGCCCTTTAATGGAGCCACACCCTATCGCAGTGTTTAGTTGCGATATCCGATTTAGCCTTTGCTGGACGAATTATTATTTAACTTGCCTAATGATTCTCTTACGCTTTGCCAATTGGTCTCGGGTAAAGCACCCGATTTGCGTAACTCCTGGAATAAAACATCCTGTCTAAGTATTTTTATCCAATAGTTAAAGTCCTCCGCCATTTCAATTTGTCGTTCTTTTAATTTTACCATATCAATTATTATTGCTCCCCAGTCTCTTTTTAAAGCATTTTCAACCTGCTTTTCCATTTCTGCTAAAAATCTTCTCCCAAAATCTTCTATTTGAAGTATTAAATCTTCAAAATCCATTTCCACTTCCCCTGTTTGAGCTGTCCAAATTGGAATTCTATTATCGGCTACTTCATCCGCAATCCAAACAATTGCTACTTTTTCATTATGCCTAAAGAAACTAATTTTCGGCCCGCCAATTAAATGCCATGAGTCTAAAGTTCTGTCCATTATCCACCTGGATGATTCTTCGATAGCCATTTCTTTATCATCTGAGACTATTTCTTCTCTCATCCATATTTGCCTTTGTTCTTCAATTTCCTTAAGCAACTTAGCAGATTTAACCTTCTCGAACAAGTCACCTGGAACTGACTCAGTAATATTAAAAAACAAACTAGTAAAATCCTCGATAAATCGAATAATTTGGTAATCTGCATATTTATATTCACCCCCCCAATAATGTATAATATCATCGGTGTATTCAAACAATGTAGCGCCTTTAATCTCTATCCAATATTCTCCATCTGTTAAAGCGAACCAATGCATTACTTGATTTTCTTCTGATTCAAATGGAAGGATATTATCGATATTTTTTAATTTGAATTTTATCATATTTTTCTAAATAATTTTTGCCCGGCTGTAACAAGTTCAGCTGGCGATGGTCCAATATTTTGCAGTACCCCTTCATTGGGTTCTGGCGCCGAAAGATAGGCAGAAAGCAGGGTTTTGGGAATAAAAATCAGGGATTATTGACTACCCTACATGTTACGAAAACGAGCTTGTCAGCACTTCATTGGAACCTGCAATCCTGTCGCATGGAG
>JABWAJ010000117.1 GCA_013361075.1 Saprospiraceae bacterium
CAGCGTTTTATGACGCAAAGCCATGATTGCGCCCTGTTCATCCACGGCAGTTATTTCGAGACAATCCGGCAACGCCTCCCGGCGAACAGCCCACGAATGGTAACGCCCTGCCTGGAAGGTTTTAGGCACGTCTGTAAAAAGCACCTCCGAATCATCCAGTACATTGACGGGAGTTTCAAGGCCATGGTAAACTTCGCTCAGGTTTTCAAGTTGCGCCCCAAATGCTTCGCCAATAGCCTGATGCCCAAGGCAAACTCCGAAAATAGGGATCCGGCCCGCATACCGAAGGATGAGTTCGGGCATAATCCCGGCTTCAGAGGGTACGCCAGGGCCGGGCGACAACACGATGGCATCGTAATGCCCTACCTCGTCGAGGCTGATTTCATCGTTCCGCCGCACTTCCACCGGGTATTGCAAAAGTTCCTGGAGATAGTGTACCAGGTTAAAGGTAAAGGAGTCATAATTGTCGAGGACCAGTATCTTTTTCATATGCTGTATTGAATTGAACGGTTAGAGGTTTTGGGCTGCAATGAGGGCTTTTTTCAAAGCTCCGAGCTTGTTGTTGACTTCCTGCAATTCTTTTTCTTCTACGCTCGCTGCCACTACGCCTGCCCCGGATTGATAAAAAAGAGTATTGTCTTTGCTCAAAAAAGAGCGGATGACGATGGCCTGGTTCATGTCTCCATTGAAAGCAATGTAGCCAAGTGCTCCACCATAGAAACTCCGGTTTTGATTTTCATACCGGTCAATGAGTTGCAGGGCTTTGTACTTGGGTGCGCCGGAAAGGGTACCTGCCGGGAAAGTGTCGGCGAAGACCTGAATGGGGTTGATCCCTGGAACAAGATCGCCCTGCACCCTGGACACGAGATGGATAACATGGCTGAAGAACTGAATGTCTTTCAGTTCCTTCACCCGCACGTTGGTAGCATGCCGGCTGAGGTCGTTCCGGGCCAGGTCTACCAGCATGATGTGCTCTGCATTTTCTTTCGGGTCTGCGATCAGCTCAAGAGCACGCAAGGCATCTTCTTCTTTGTCGCCGCTGCGCCGGTAAGTTCCTGCAATCGGATTAACACTGGCAACGCCATTTTTCACGACCATTTGCGCTTCAGGAGAAGAACCAAAAATGTGGTAATCTCCACAATCAAAATAAAAAAGATAAGGCGAAGGGTTCACCGACCGCAGAATGCGGTATACATTAAAGTCGTCTCCCTGAAATTTTTGTGAAAACTGCCTTGAAAAAACAATCTGGAATACATCTCCAAGGTGGCAGTGGCGCTTGCCGATGCGCACCAGCTCCATGAACGCTTCGTCTGTCAGGTTGCTTTGTTCCTCGCCCTGAAGCCGGAAAGGATGTGTTGCAAAACGCTGGCTATCAATTATTTTCTCTAACGCTTCCATTTTTGAGGTTTCCCCCGGCGGAATATTTTCCAAAATAACCAGTTCGTCTTTAAAATGATCAATGGCAATGATAAAGCGGTAGAGGGAATACCGCATGTCGGGTACATCCAACCGGCGTTTGGCAGGATCAAAGTGCAGGGTATCAAAATATTGAACCCCGTCAAATCCGGTATGCCCCAGCACCCCGTTGAAATGGTCGTTGCCTTCATTAGCTGCAGTGACCTGAAATCGCTGTAAAAACTGCCAAAGTGCGTCGGGAACCTGTTCTGCTTTTCGGCGGAAGACTACCCCGTCAGGCAATTTTTCCACAATAAAGCCATCCTGAACGATGAATTGGGCAATGGGCTCCATACCAATGAAGGAATGGCAATCTTCTTTGCTGCGAAAGTCATTGCTTTCCAATAAGACCGATTCGCGGTAGCAGTCCCTGATTTTCAGGTATAAAGAAACCGGGGTTACGGTATCGGCCAGCAGTTTTTTTGTCCGGACGTTCAGCGTAATTGCTTTGGATGCTGTTGTTGTTTCCATAAAATCCTTGTTAAATGCAAAACGGCTTGCCGGGTGATCCGACAAGCCGCTTTGCAGAAAATGATATGCATAACGCGTCACCTCACCCGATGTTTCGAATGATTGTGCCACCACCATGCGTTATTTTGAAAAATGTGCTGCATTATCAATTGCTTTTTTTGCGTCGGCAAGTGCAAAACTGTTTTTGTCTTCTTTTGCACTACACCGCAAAGAGCCTTATGCCGCCAAAGATAAACCTATTGTAATGAATGAAGCAACCCTGATCTTCAACTTTTTTTTCAGCGCCTGCTTTATGCATCCAAAAGTTTAGCGCCGGACGACCAGTTTCTTCTGTAAAAATCCTCCATCCGTTTGAACCCTGACCACATAAACTCCTGCAGGGCAAATGCTTAGATCCAACTCGTGGGTGGTTGCTGCCAACCGTTCTTCCTGAAGGATAATGCCCCGCAAATCGAGCACCTGTACCACTCCTCCGTCAATATTTTCCGGTAGTTTCACCTGAACGACGGTCGTTGCCGGGTTGGGAAACAGTTGCATCGTCAGGCCTGCAGTTTCCCGAACAGCCGTACTCGTTTGTTCGGGGGCCAGCGTGAGCGGGTCAAGTTCATAAATATCGGATTCGTTGAGCAGCATCAACAGGTCTGTAACCTGGATGGTTTCCGGCCAGCTGGAAGGAAATACCAACCGTCCCAACGAGCCATTTCCGGATACCTGATGTTTTGCGGTACGCACCATGGCCACATACCAGGTATTTGCGCCAAGCGGAATGACCATGGTTTCAAGGTCCTCGTCTTCGATCCCTGCCCAGCTCTGGCTTGCATCAAAGTAGAAATCATCTGTAGTACCTCCGCTGATTGCTACCCGGAAACCAAGTCCGGAAAATCCCTCCACCGCATGGCCAATGGCTCCCAGGTCAAGCGCGACCTGAAGTTCGTTGTCTTCAGCCGTCATTTGCTGCAAGGCAACCGGTGTAAAGGATTTGGCAAAATCCGGGTCTTCGCCGCCCGACAAAAAGGGATGTGTCAACCCCCAGTTTTGAGCAATCGCTTCGTGGTCCTGAATGTTAATGATGCCATTGCCGTTGCAATCTGCATGCTTGCGGTTGGTTTCTTCAATAAACGTAAAGGTCGTACTCCAGTTTGGTGCGAGTTCAGGCTGCCACTGAATGGTTGCGTTGGGGCGCTGTGGTCCGGTTTTGTTAAACGACAGCCCCACCGCCCAATAATCAATGACATTTACCAACCCATCAACGCGTACATCGCCGGGCCAGACTGCTGAACACAAATCAATCGCATCCAGCAATTCGACAAAGACCTGAGCTGTATCGCATCCAATGGCATTGCAGATGGCATAGGAAAACTGTACCGTTTCATCGCAGGCACCGCCTCCGGGTGCAAAAGTCACCGTGAAATCCGGATTCAGTGTAGCTGTGCCAATTGCGGGTTGCGAAACCAGATAAACCGAGGTAAGCGTCGTGGCACTTGTCCAGTCATTGGCCAAAACCGGGATGCCCACATTGGCACCGTAAACCGTAGAAGCGTTGTCGTCCACAGCATCGAGCAGGTTTTCAAACACAGAAATGGTCAGATAAGTCGTATCGCAGAAAAATTCATCGCAAATAACGAGGCAAACCTGTTCCGTACCTTCTTTTAAACCCGTGTAATGAACGCAGTAACCGCCTTCGGCATCCAGTTCTATGGAAGCCACTACGTCGCTGTCTTCACAAAGGTCAACAAAAGAAACGACTGAGTTTAAATGGCTGATGTCCAGACAAATGGTATTTGTTTGCCCAATTGCAATGCTATCTGTCAGCGACTCCGATACCGGCGTAACCCGCAACCGAAGGTGGACAGTGCTGTCGCAACCAAACTGGTTTTGCAGTACAAGGTCATAATTCCCCGAAGCGCTGAAAGACGCATTTCCAAGCAAATAAACTTCGCCTTCCTGTATGGAAGCATCGAGGGTACTGCCCGAAACCGGCAAAAAGTTGAGCGAAATGGTCACGACCGAATCGCAGCCACCGGTTGCCGCCCCGCTCAGTATTTCTATACCGTCCGGATTTTCAACATTGTAAGCTACTCCGTTGACCAGGATGCTTTCTGTTTCGCAAATGGTTGCATTTAGCGCTCCTGATGCTGCGGGACTAAGGTTGATGATGACCGTGGAATCGCAGCCATTTTCCCCGGGGAAGATTTCCACGCCCTGCGGATTGGTAAGGTCGTACAAGGTGCCGTTCACCACAATCCCGTCTTCATTCGAGCACAGGGTATTGTTGATTTCCGCTACAACCGCTCCGGAACTGATGGTAAATGATGCCGAGCACTGATTCAGGGCATTCCCAAAATTGACCGAGTAGGTCTCTTCGCCCTGTGGAAAAACGCGGATATTGCGGCGCGTCAGGCCGTTCGACCAGGTGTAATTCAGGCTGTCGAGCCAGACTTCAGGTACATCTACACCAGAAGAACGAATGTTGAGCGATTGCGGACCACCGCTGCAATCCGCTGTTGCGGGTCCGTCAATATACAGTGGGTCAATGATGTACAAATCAAAGGTATCTGCCAGGCATTCATTGACTTGTACAAAAACGCGCACTAATTCCGGCGTTTCCGCGATGCCATCGTCTATGGCCTGGATGGGCAGACTGAAAGCATTGTTGCCAACACTGCCACCGGTAGGAATCAGCTGGTAGTCGCTGCCATTTTCGGCCGTTCCGGCAATGGAATAGCTCATTGGGAAGTCGTTGCCGTCGTATCCTTCAAAACTGAATTGCAGCGGGTTTTGGGTACACCCTTCGATGAGCACCGGGCTTCGCGGGTCTATATTGGTTTGAATTCCAGAATCGTAGGAACACAAACTGCCTGCTTCAAAAAAGATAGCCGAATCCCAGAAAGCGTCGCCGATGTCGGCAATCACCAAGGTCATGGTGTATTCCTGGCAGGGCAGCACGGCAGCTTTAGCCGTAAGCGGCGTGGTGTAGCCATTGTAAACGGGATAATCCTGCGCAGCCACGAAATAATCAAAATTGCTCAGACTACCGAGCGGGCTGGTACAGTAAATATCCGGGTTTACTTCCGAATGCGTACCGGGCGTACCGTTGTTGATGCTGTTGATGGAAACGGGCAGGCTCGTACCCGGCACGAGTGCTAGGTTGCGATTGGCAGGTATGCCGTTTTCATCGGGGCCTTCCAGAAAGAAGCCGAATACATCATTGAATGGCGAACAGACAAAATCCGGATACTCTTCCGAAGCAAAGACATAGCGGAAAGAAACCGTGTCGCGTTTTGGCCTGAATCTAATGCGGAACAGGGAAATGTCGTGAAAGCTAGTATTGTTGGCTAAAGCCAGAATGCCCGGATGAAACGCCGTGCTGAAATTGTTGGCAGAAGCCAGTGCTGAAACAGGTTCGTTGGCACCGTTGAACCCCACCCGGGTTGCTGCCGCACCTGTTGATAAAATAAAGCCCTTATCAATACCGAGATATTGCAGGGCGTTGTCGAAGCCGGCAACGGCCTGGGGGTTACCTTCGAAGGCAATTTCCAGAATTTCCACGTTATTGCCCATGCAAAAATTGGCCAGAAGGTCTTCAGGGCGGTATTCCGATACGTCAACCGGAGTGACGTCGAATTGCGCACGAAGCGAAACGCTTGCCAGCAGGCAGCAGCATAGTAAAGAAAAGTTCAGTTTTCCAAGCATGTCCACTAATGTTTAAATATCATAAAGATGGTGATGACGCGGTGTCATGCAATTGGAGGGTAGTAGCGTATTACACGTGCAAAATTTTCCAGGCCAACTCTTTAAGGAGTTCTCCTTCTGCTTTGCCGGTGGCGTTGTAATGAACGCCTTTCGACTTCAGGTCGTATTCTTTCAACAGGGTGATGATTTGTGCTGCCTTTGGGAGGGTGTAATTTTTCGCGGCTTCGCGATAATCTTTCAGAAACCAGGCAGAACGAAGCTGCAAAGTACGAAGTAATTCAGCTTCCGGCAAATTTTTAGCAAAGTGGAATGCATAAATTTTGCTAAAGAAGCCGTAAAGCGAGCTTATGACGACCACCGTTGGATTTTTTTTTGGGTTGTCGGCAAAATACTGCACGATGCGGGTAGTTTTGAGGGCGTCGCGCTGGCCGAGGGCTTTTTGCAATTCAAAGATGTTGTAATCTTTGCTGATGCCGATGTGTTGCTCCACGTGCTGCTCCGTGATTTCCGTTCCGGAAGCCAGGTTGATGGCCATTTTGTCGAGCTCATTGGCGACTTTCGACAACTCTGTCCCCAGGTATTCGGCGATCAGGTCGGCAGCAGCGGGCTTAATGCCCAGTTTGTACTGGCGCAGGTAATTGCGGATCCAGTCGGGCACCTGGTTGTCGTACAGCCCTTTCGATTCAAAAATGACGGCTTTTTCTTTGAGCGCCTTGCCGAAGCCGGAGTTCAGGTTGTACTTTCCATGCTTGTGACAAATGACGAGGATGGTGGTCTCTGCCGGTTTTTCGATGTACCCCTGTAAGTCTTTCAGCGACTTCATTTCCTGGGCTTCTTTCACCAGCACAACCTGGTAAGGGGCCATCATGGGGTAGCGGCGCGCCACGTCGGTCACGGTCATGTGGTCAGCTTCCTTACCGTAAAGGATGGTTTGGTTGAACGATTTTTCGCCGTCGGAAAGGACGTGGTGCTCGAGGTAATCCGAAATAACATCAATGAAATAGGCCTCCTCGCCGTGCAGAAAATAGACGGGGTGGTATTTTTTTTGTTTGAGTTCTTCCTGGATTTGCTCGAACGTCAAGGTGGTGTGGTTTGGTGAAAAGGATGGGGCGAAGGTAGCGAATTGCGGGCGGATGAGGTTGGGCTTTTTGGAAAAAACTTATTGCTGGTAGTGGTCAGATTTGGAGTACGGGCGATTGGGCAACAAGCCTTTTAAGTGTGCAACCATGGCCAGGCGTTCCGTGTGAATGGTAGGTTGTTTGTTTTTCTCGTCGGAGATTGGTTGAATGATAATCTCTAACTCTATATCATGGAATTCTTTTGGCACTTGTATAAGTAATTGGCCGTTGATTGGCTTTTGGACTGTTCTTACTGCTTGCATATCTGCCAAAGTTTTGGATAAAGTTACGAAAAACTTGTGAAATCGAGATATTCTCAATTGAACTTCTTTGTACATGAAACGCCGATAAGCAAGCCTACTGAGAATATCATAACGTAATAATTTACCACAAATTATTAGCTTTTACCTTCTTTTTCCTTTCTGTACTCAATCCAAATACTTATTGAAAGAATAATCACCCAACCTATGTCAACTATATTCCATAAAACTCTTCCCAACGCAATTTTGAAGATAGGGTTTACTAAAATCGAAGAAGCAATCCAAAAAACGAAAAGGCTATTCTCGCCTCGCTTTTTTTCTTTAACTGCCAGTGCAATGAATCCTATCATAGCCACAAATCTTACCAACTGATAATAACCGTACGGCATATCAAACAGGCATCCCAAAAAAAGAATTATCATCAAAGGCTTTATAGCATGGTAAATCATAATAAATCAGTAATTCATACAAGCATTTATATTTATATTTTCCTATCTAAAAATTGCCTGCCTGATTGATATAAAGCAAATTATACAAAATAACACATAAAATCAAAGTACCCCCTACGACATTTATTTTATCTATATCAACCTCATCAGTAAGTGGAAAATACCGCTCAATTAATCTTAATCTCCCTTTTTTCAGATACTCTAATAATGATAAAGTAAGAGATAGAAGTATAATAGCCGGAAAGAACTCAAAAGTAAGCTCAAACAATAGTAAAATACCAAATAAAAATTTATAATTAAAAGGCAGATAATAACAGCATTCAGAATCAAATGGAGTTCTCCCAAGAAGATTAGCATATCGCCATGAATAATATTTTTTTTCGATTGAGTATCCTTGTTTATAAACTCTTTTTACCTCTCCACATTTAACAGAACAGTATTCATTAGCAAGAATAAATCCATCTGAATCTACCTTTTTTAATCCAACGTATTCTTGAGGCATCTTAAAAGGTAGTACAAAATAAATTAAAGGAAATACTAACATTAATATAAATCCTCCCTTTAGAAAATTAATAACATAATCAACATTTAATCTCATATACTTAAAGCAAAAGCTACCTACAATAAAAATCAACGCACTGTCCGCGACCATCCAAAATTTGGGCGCAGAAGAAGAAGAGTTATAGTACTGGTCAGTAGCAATAACAAAGTATATCAAAAATAAATTTGCAAAAATCCCACAAAAAGTTACTATAGATAGGTTAAACAAAAGCTTTTTAAAAAAATTCTTTACTTCAAAATTAGCAGTATTTTCCATTAGCTTATTTTTTTCAGTTGCTTTCTTTATCAAATTGATAAAATTACATCTCATAGATATTCAAGCCTCCATCATAAAAGCTTTTCCTGAGCGAACAATAACATCTCATAAATTAACTTTTTGCAATAAACCTATTCTGCGGCGTTTCGGAAATTGTCCCGTATAAATACATGCGGTACGACTAACCTCGCTTTTGACATCTTTGGCTTTATAAGCCAGTTCTCTTTTGTCTTTGCTGGCATAAAGTACGATTCCGCGCAACAATTTGCTTACAACGGAGCCGAGCGTATTGGGATCGTCCAGTTCAGGATTCCCCACCAATACCCATTGATCGGGATATTGTAATTTAATCTGGTCTATTGTTAAGATTTCCACGATTACAGAATTTATACAAAAATACAACAATCTCTGCTGGTTTGCAAGGATGAACGTTCTGAGGCGCTCCTGATCGCGATGGGAAAATCCCCAAATATCCAATGATATGGCGCTCTACATCATCCATCCTCATTAATCAATCATCTCTCATCAATTCATATCTCCACCTTCCTCCCCAACTCCACCGACCGGAAAATTGCCTCCACCACCCGAATGTCTTTCAGCCCTTCTTCGCCCGGAACCAGGTTGGGGGTGTTTTGCAGGATGGCCATTGCGTCGTCGTCCATCTGGCGGGCTTGTTCGTTGGGGATGGACTTGTTTAACCGTTTTCCGTCGCTGGTTTCGCCCTGAATACCGCTATATGCCTGAAATGGTTCCAGGCCGTACCAGCCGTTGGCGCACTGGACGTGCAGGCGGTTCAGGCTTTTGCCCAGACTGGTTTCGCAGGTCGCCACGGTGCCGTCGTCAAAAAACAAGTCAAAATTCATGGTTTCATCCGTTTCCTTGTAAATCCGGGGGCGGGTGGTAGACTTCGAGGCTTTAACCGCAATGGGTTCTTTCCCCGATGCGTAGCGCGCCGCATTGATGCAGTACACGCCCATGTCATACGTGGCACCACCGCCCATTGCCTTTTTTTGCTTCCAGTGGTCGGTTCTGCCATCGTAATAGCCGGCTTCTGCCATTATCTTTTGGATGGCCCCGTAAGGTTTTTCTTTGGCGAATGCCATGATGTCGCGGGTATTGGGTTCGTGTTGCATGCGGTATCCAATGCTGAGTTGCACGTTGTTTTCGCGGCAAGCGCTGATCATTAACCCGCATTCCGCCACGGTCATGGCCATTGGTTTTTCGCACCAGACGTGTTTGCCGGCTTTGGCTGCTTTGATGACGTATTCGGCGTGCATAGACGGCGGCAGCACGATGTAGATGATGTCAATGTCGGGGTTGTCGGCAATGCGCTCAAAATTGCCGTAATTGTAAATGTTCTGGTCTTTGAGGTTGTATTGCTTTTTCCAGCGCTCCGCCTTTTCCGGCGTCCCGGTGACAATGCCTGCCAGGTAGCAGTGCTCCGTTTCGAGGAGTGCCGGTGCCAGCAAATCGGTGCTGTAATACCCCAGCCCGACTAAAGCAACGCCAAGTTTTTGCTTTGGTGCCGAAGGAACAATTGCTTTGTTGCGTGGGCGGCAATTTGCCATGAGGGTGAGCCATGCAATGCCGCCGAAAGTCTGGTAGATAAAGTTTCTCCTGTTCATGACCTTTATTTTAAAACGATGTTGTCTATTTATCTTAAAACCCTGGTCATTACGCAATTATTGCCTGATTTTTCAGCAGTGCCAAAACTTCTTTTGCCTGTTCCAAATGCCGTTCTTCGTGGGTAACCATGATATCGAATGCCGTTTCAAGTTTATAGACGATATGTTTATTGGCTGGAGAAGAAATGATCGTGCCTTTTTTTATCAATCCTTCTGAAGCGGAAATCTGAGCTTTTAATTCAGTCTGGTGTTTTTTAAATCTTGCTAAAATATCCCCGGCGATATCGCTTGTTGAAGGCTCCCAAATGGTAAAGGTTTTCATTTTTTTCCTTCGGTCAGGTTGAACCGCATTCAACACCGTTTTTCCAAAAAAAGAAACCATAAACCCGATTTTTGCGAGGAACGGCAGTTGGTAACTACCTGTTTTGACGGCCTGCAATACAGGAAAATAGGTTTCATTGACAACCACCAGATGGTCAATGTTTTGGGCAATACTCCAGGTATCCCGATCCGGTTTCCAGTTTAAGGCGGCGGCATCGAGTTCGCCAAATTCTTTTTCAAAGGCGCTGGTGATGCGATCAATTTCGGTAAGCCAGTTCATGTCACAATTTTTGAGTGCCTAATAAATAATATATTGGCATCGGGCCATTTTTCACTTTTCCGATTTCCCATTCAAAAGCATCGGAATTATTTAAAGAAGCCACAAGCGCTTTCAGTTCTTTTATAGAATAAGTCCTTAAAATTGAAGCAATTCCATCCCAAAAAATATTTGGAAACCAATGAAAATCCTCCCATTCTGGTGCATGAATTCTTTTCATTCTGATGAATTTTTAACGCAAATATCATGCTCCCAGCCTTTGCCTTATAGTAAAAAAGCGACAAAAATCACAGGTTGAAGTAATCAGGAACCGGAAACTGATCACTTAAAAGCAGTTTTTTGTTGATTAATTCGCCTGGCGTAAAACTCCGTAAATCTTTGAATTCTTTAATTAAATGAGACTGGTCAGCAAAATCAAAATCTGCAACAATCTGCAATAAATTTTTACCGGATGAAATATCTGCTTCTAACCTTTTCATCCTCACGATGCGAATGAACTCCTTCGGCGTCAGCCCCACTTCGGCCTTAAACTTCCGTTGCAGGGTTCTAAGCTCAATACCGGTGTTTTTTAATATACTTCCAATTTTATTTTCTGAAGTATTCCTTATCAATTCCAGGAATGTCAGGGTCGAATGAGAAACGGGCTGCAAAGGGTACGCTTGCAGGATGGTCGAAACTTGTTGGACGATGGCGGGGCTAATTGCCGCTACCCCGTTTAGCCTTTCGGCCAAAGAGGCCGTCAACGGATGTTCTTTTACATCAATTACCGCATTCAGCAGTTTATTTGCAGGGATGTTAAACAACTGTTTTAAGCCGTAAGGCTGAAGTACGATGCCAAACAAGTGATACCCCGGATGAAATTTAATACTTTGCAAAGTATTGTATTGTCCTTTTATGAACCCATCTGCGACCACAGTATTTTTTATCTGACTCCTGGCGCCTATGTAAAAAACAATTTCCGGGCACCCCATTGGCGGTACAAAATGGGTGAGCATTTTGTCGTGGTCATCCGCTCTAATCTCCCAAAATTCTTTGATGACGGGATGAGGATTGCTGAATCTGAATATTTTAGCTTTCATAACATGTTGCGGATTGACACCTGCAGGGGCATTGAATAGCTTATCAATATAAACAGGTTAGAGATTGTTCAGTCATACAAACAATTGAAACATTCGTCTGATATCGTTGGGTTTTACGGGCTACATTGCCTTTTTTTACCTTTCAAAACTTACATCCGACACATCATGAAAAAATCTGCCTTTTTCCCGGCACTTGCCGCCTGTCTGTTTTTTTATACCCAAACGCATGGACAAAACCATTATTCAGCCATTGACAGCCTGCTGAAAGATAAGCAATTTTTTGCAGCGAGGGATTTGCTTCGCGCAAAAAAAGAAAAGCTGAGCACTTTCCATCAACTAAAACTCGGTGCAGAAATAGACAACGCTTTCAACCAGT
>JABWAJ010000712.1 GCA_013361075.1 Saprospiraceae bacterium
GCCAATGCTCAGCGAGTTTCTGTCAAAAGTCGAACTTCCTACCGGGAAAATCCCGTCCTGATTAAGACTGGAAACCGTTGCTGCAAAATTGTTGTTCTGGTCGCCCCCGCGAATGGTCAGCGAGTTATCCCAAACAACCCCTGTTTGGAAAACATCCTTCACATTGTTTGGGTAAGCCCGATAAGGCGTGTTGCGTCCAAAATATTGCGGGAAGTTCGGATTGGCAGTAAGCCAATGCGGAATGGAATCCCGGGTTGGATAACCCGCTGCGCCATTGAAAGCAGCTCCCCATGAACCGTTGGCCTGCTGGTAATTGAAGTCGGTACCTGCGCCATACGTGTTTTGATAGTCGGGCAAACTGGCGATTTCTTCGAGAGAATACGAACTGCTCAGCGTAACTTCCAAGCCCTTGTTAACCTGCCGGCCTTTACCGGTTTTTGTGGTCACAACAATAACGCCACGTGAGGCTCGGGAGCCATACAAGGCCGCAGCTGCCGAACCTTTCAATACAGAAATGGATTCGATGTTGTTTGGATCAAGGTCGGCAATACGACTGCCATAAGCGCCACCGCCGGTCAGCTGGAAGGAAGCACCATTGGAACTGTTGTCGTAAGGAATCCCGTCCACAACGAATAGTGGTTGGTTTTCACCTAAGAAAGAGGTGTTGCCGCGAATGGTAATGCGTGTGGCACTGCCAGGTACACTACTGGAACCAATGATGTTAAGGCCGGGAACTTTGGCCGACAGTGCCCGTAACGGGTCTGGCTCGGATACTTGCTGTAATTTTTCGCCGCCAACATTCTCCACAGCATAACCAATTTTTTGCCGATCCCGACCCAATCCAAGGGCCGTAACTACGGCAGTTTCCAGGATAATCCCTTCTGTCAGCACCACATCCACAACATTGGAAGCGCCGAGTGTAATTTCCTGGGAAGAGTAACCGGTGTAGCTGACCACCAGGACTTTGCCGTTAGCCGGCACCGCCAGGGTGTAATTGCCGTCGTAGTCCGTAACGGTACCTACATCGGTGCCTTGTACCAATACGTTGGCGCCAATTAATGGCTCGCGGGCGGCATCAGTGATTTTGCCACTCACCGTTCGCTGCGCCATCGCTGTGCAAACCATCAACAGGACGATCTGCGCCGTTAGCAAGAGTTGCTTCATAAAAAACGGTTTTTAATGAATAAATAAAATTCCCTGCCACAAGGGGGAAATAAGGGGCAAGACGCAAGCTGCAAAAGGCAATAATTCCGTTAAAACCATCTGATTGTTTGCGAAAACATGAGCTCTCACAGAATAAAATTGCCCCTTGCTTTTTGTCTTTTGCCTCTTCACATACCCCGGTAGCCTTATTGCACGCTTCTTCCGAAGCGGAATAACCCGTTAAATTTTGTTTGATGATGGCGCCGCCTTGAATGCCTTTTTTTTAGGCAGCGATGATCAGGCGAGAAAAATTTGGCAATCTTGTGCCACTGATTTACATTTGCTTAATATTGACGCGACACTGCCAAAAAGTTGTCGTGCATTTTTGGTGCACGACAACACAAGTGGACTAGTATGAAAAAAACTCTTATTCAGGTAGCCGCGTCTTTTGAACCCCTGCCTGTATGTAGCAGCAGTTTCACTTAGTCTCGATTCAGGTTTGCCGAAATGCACTTGTATCGAGACTTTCTTTTTGAAAACGAATGCAAGGTAAAGTCTTCTGAAAGGAGCTAACCCTACCCAGGTGTGTAGTTTTGGTAGCGGGACAGGGGGAATTGAAGTCCCCCCGGATGGTTGGGTTCCTGTTGAGGATAATCCCTGATGGCTTGTTTTATGGATGATTACATCGCTAAATATGGATGATGTATAAGATACGGACCTCCAATTGAATTACGGGGCCTCATTCCTTTCTACTCCGTTCTCCAGATCCGGCCTTCGGCATTGAGATGCCATGTCCCTTTCCCATCGGCGGTCAGGGCTTGCCATTCAAATTGAGTGTCTGTGATTTGCACCTTAGGCGAAAACACATACCCTGGCAGGTTCACTTCTGGAAATGTCAGGTCCGAAAGCCTGGTGCAATACCGCCCCTGTTTTTTGCGAAAAGCGTGTTGCTGGTAAAAAAGCTGCCACATTGCCC
>JABWAJ010000713.1 GCA_013361075.1 Saprospiraceae bacterium
CTCCTTCGATGGCTGCATCCACCCGCGTCAGGTAGAGCCGATCCCAGTATGGCATGCTTTGCGCGTAAATTTCACCACCTCCAATAATGAAGGCCTCAGTTTCGCCGTTGTTGCGGGCAATGTGCAGCGCTTCTTCCACAGAATGCGCCACGATGCACCCCGTACCGACAAAAAAAGGATCACGCGTGATGACCACATTGGTGCGTTTGGGCAGTGGCCGCCCAATGGAATCAAAAGAGCGCCTGCCCATGATGACATGATGATTCAGGGTCGTTTGCTTAAAAAAGCGGAGGTCAGCGGGCAGGTACCAGGGGATTTCTCCGTTTTTCCCGATTACATTGTTTTTTGCCACAGCGACAATGGCCGAAATGATCATCTCCATTTTAAAGTAGAAAGTATTTAGATTTTAGTAGAAAGACAGTGTTTGCTACCTCAGCAGGTTCGGGTCTTTTTCAAGAGATTCCAGGGTGACGGGGTGTTCGGGCAAGCCTACGCGCTTTCTGGTTTGTTTGGCGTAGTGCAGCATGGCCGCACGATCGGCATCAGTAAACCGGATTCCGGCGGGAGTTTCCTCCTCAAATGCGGCAATCGGCAGGGTTCGGTACACCCGCTTTCCGGAAGGCAGGCGCTCTACATGGCGCCAGACCGGGATGTAGGCAGCCTCTTCAACCATCGTTTGGCCGTTGCTTTTTAAAAGATTTACGGCTACCATAATGCCGCCATCGGTGTGTTGTTTCACCTGACCTGAAATGAAATTTCCCAGCGAATAGGCCACCAGCACCTCTTTTTGGCCCTCTGCTGCTTCCCAGCGGGCAGGCTGCACCACATGCGGGTGCGCGCCGATGACCAGGTCGGCCCCTTCGCGCAGCAACTGTTGGGTCAGTTTTCGCTGCTCCTGATTTTCTACCAGCTGATATTCCAACCCCCAGTGCATCATCACAATGATGGCGTCGGGATTCATATCGCGGGCTACGCGCAGGTCTTCGCTGATTTGGGCGCTGTCAATGGGATTCACGATGGTAGGTGGTCGCGTCCGAATGCCGTTGGTGCTGTAGGTATAGTTCAGAAAAGCAAGTTTGAACCCTTTTTTGTAAACGATGAGTGGATAATAAGCCTCCATTTCCTCAGGGTTTTGGAAGGTGCCTGTATGGTAAAAACCGCTTTCCTCCAATACGTTGATGGTATTGATGACCCCCGACGGGCCACTGTCGTTGCTGTGGTTGTTGGCGGTCATCATGAAGTCGAATCCGGCGACACGAAGGGCGGTTGACAGTTCTTCCGGGCAACGAAACATGGGGTAGCCGAGATATGGTTCTTCGCCCGGCATGGTGAGCTCCAGATTGCCAATTGCCAAATCTGCCGATTGCAACAGGGGGCTCACGTATTCAAAACAAGGCTCAAAATCGTAGCCATCGGGGGTTTCCGCTGCCAGAATCTGAGATCGGTGCACCATGATGTCGCCGGCAAAAATCAGCCGCAGCGTGTCCGTTTGACCATTCGTCCGAATGATGAACGATGAATGATGAAGGAGGAATGCCAACAGGGTCAGGCGTAGACAGACAGGAAACGAGCGATGCGGCATATCGATAACTTTGGCATAAAGGACGGGAGAATGCCGGAGCTGTAACACAGAGCTGGCAGGGATTTTTTCATAAAAATTGGGTTCGGCGGATATGTACTTTGTAATTTATGGCAACTTTGAGCGGGCTCTGCGCGGCGGACGGCGGTTTTGCAATCGTGCATTCGGCGGTCATCGGGCTTTCAATCGAATCAATCGGTTCCATCTTCAAAAATCGAATCAATCGACTATAATTCCCGTTTTTATGGCAAAACGACTCTGGATCATCGGCGCCCTGGCTTTTACGTTTTTGCTGGGCGGATGGTTGACCTACCGCTTTCTGGCGCCGAAACCGAAGCCTGCGGAAAGCGCCAGTATTTTGCTGGAAAAAATCCGGACGGTAGTGAAACTGACCACCGTGGAAGGTGAATTTTCTGAAATTTACAATTACAACGAGTATTCGGGTTATTTCACCTGGCTGTGGGATAAAAAAGCGTTGATCCGGGTGCATGCGGTGGTATCCGCCGGATACGACCTGACGAACCT
>JABWAJ010000118.1 GCA_013361075.1 Saprospiraceae bacterium
CCTTTTCTATTGCCGCTCTTCGGGTAGCCGACTTGCAGGGCTTTCTTATCCTATTTCTTTACCCTTATAAATCAGTTGTTATGTTTAGAAGAATTACGCTATTTGGCCTTATCTGTCTTTTTTCTATGGCACAGGTGCAGGCACAATACTGCGCAGGGAACCCTGATGGTAGTACTACTTTCGACTGGACTGCCGAAAGTTGGGAGGTTTGGTTAAAACCCGCCGTCACCCAGGCGCCGATATTAACCACCCTTCGATCTCCTTTTCATCCGGGCAACAGTCTTACTCAGCCGAATACCCAACATATAGAAAATGCGCCAGGCATGGGTGACTATGCACCGGAGGACGGATGGGTTTTGATCACCGAGGCAATGGGATTTTTGCAAAGCGATAACATAACCTTCCCGCAATTTGTACTCTACAATCGCTTCGAGTCAAAGCTTCGTTACTTTGTGTATTTGGCTGGTGTCACGAGCGCTAATGATGTCGAAATATCTATAGGGTTTGATGGGAGTTTAAATGAAGTGGGGCATGTTAGTGCTGCACTAGAACATGCTTTCACTCCTATGGATGTAGTAGAAGGTTATCAGGATAAAAAAATATTAATCACTGTACCAAATCAAGGCTTTTATGTACACGGAGTTTGGGCAATGGCTGATATTCCGATGGCGTATGACCCCTGTACCTGTCAATATACTTCGGCAATTACAATATCTACTAAAACGAGAACTTTTTCAGATTTCAAGTTCACCCTCGAAGGCGGCGGTGAAATTAAACAAGTAATCGGACCGACAGCAGGCAATACCGGGAATTCTGTTCAAAATGCCGGTCGGCGCTTCGCGAATGTAACCGGAGGGATCAATTCAGGAATTTCCAAAGGCGTATCAGCCTATAAAACGGCGAGTGAATTAGCGGGGGTAGCAGAAAAACTGTTGTTGGGTGCGGCCAATAAAAAACTGACTGCCGATTTAAGGGCTACACTTAATACCATTTCAGGCATCAACATCGGCAGTGGCGGGCTTTCGGCATTAGACGTTCAGTTGCTGCACGGATTAAGTAATCTGACGCCCCCTCAGGCAGACGCGGTTAATAAGCTATTTCCCAAAAAAATCCCCAGCCCGTTGGTGCCCGACTGGCTGAAAAGCGTCGTTCCTTTTGCCAGCACGGCCTTCGCCTTATTAGACTTTATCATTGGTGGCGGCAAAAGCGCGCCCCCGCAGCCGATGCATTTTAATGCCGATTTTAATTTTGTAGGAGAGGGAACTTTAGCAAGTAGCCAGAATCAGGCATCCACAACTTTTTATATACCTGGGAGCTTATCCACCAACCAAACTATATCGCCAAGGATACCAGTACATAACGAAACAATGGGGATACTTAATCTGATTGAGCAGCCAGTGATATACCTTGCAGAAGGAGCCCCCGAGGAGACACAGATTCCCATTAATATCTACCCTGAATTATATCACTGGTTCTATACGGCAAAGCTGGCATCACCGCTCAGGTTTGCGCTTAATCCGGCATCGGGCCTGACATTGAAGGATATTAGAGTGGCCGTTTATTTCAATAGCTGCATTACCGGATTAGAAAGCATTGTATCGAATGAACTTCCTGTTCCTGATGGACTCACCAATGAAGGAGACAATGTTTGGAGAACGCCATATATGCCATTATCCTGCTTAGAGGACTTTTCCTTAATTTTCAATCCCCACGCCTTAACGTATGATGGATTTTTGGCGAAAATTCCTTTTGGCTGTGATGAAAAAGAAATTCATCTTCATTTTATTGCCAAACTGACTTCTCCGGCAGGAAAAGAGACCGCCTGGGCAGCCCGTTACCGGGCAAATATAGCTGAAGCCCCCTACACCTTCGAAAACACCCCGCCCAACCCCTACCTCCATGTAAAAGAAAATGTAGAAGTAGATGACCTGGAAGACATCATCAACGGCAATATCCAGTCCTGGAACCCCATTACAATAAAAAATGACATTCTGGTAACCGAGGGTGTGATCCAGGACTATATCAATGATAAACAACCGAAAGAAACCATTACAGTACCGGGTGATCCTGTTGCCGGAACAGTTTCCTATACGACGCAGATTTCAAGAACCTATTCAGTGGGAGCCACCATTCCAGCGCCCTTCACGATTGAAAACATGCCCAACTGCGGCACGAACCACCCCGTGAATGCTGCCTGGCTGACTGATTTCTGCCAAAGCACAGGAAGATACAATCCAGTACTGGCATTGAGCGAACCCGATGACGAGGATACCGCTACGCTACGCATGACTCCGGATGAGCATGAAAAAGCTCGCGCCAAACTTTCGCCTAATCCGGTAGCCAATCAGACTGTTTTGGACTATACCATGGAAACGGGAGGTTCCCTATCTATTTTCATCAGCGATTATGCTGGTCGCCGGGTCATGGAGGTGCAGTCGCAGCAGTGGTTGGATAACGGGCATTACCAACTGATTATACCAACAGAGCAGTTGGTGTCGGGGATGTATTTTGTTACTTTGGTTCGCCAGGAGGGAACAGAAACACTGAGAATGCTCAAGCAATAGACTTGTTGCGACGGGCAGCGTGGTGGTGGAAATGAGCTATTTTGTGGCCAATCACAGCGTTTTTTGAGGAGCATAGCCCTGTTCTGTGACGAAAAAAAGGCGATGAGTGGCCGAAGAAGAACCATTTCCGACCCACGATGATTCCCGTCGCAACAAGCCTAACCATGCGTAAGACAAGTGCAGCTACGCGAACCCGGTATTTAGCCAGGTTCGCGTAACTGTTTTTTTATACAGGTAAAACAGGCCGCGCAGGCTTACCTCACCGTTCTAACCGCTCAATCAGCCGCGCTGAAATCCGCAGAAAGTCCATTTCAGTGATCACGCCAACCAGCTCATTGTCTTTCACCACAGGCAGGCAGCCAATTTTGTTTTCCCGCATCATGGTCATTGCATCCAGGATGGTAGCAGTTGGCCCGATCACCAATGGTTTTTCAATCATGATGTCTTTAACCGCTACCGCTTCTTTGCCATTCACGCGGTTGAATCGGGTGAAATGGCGCAGCAAAAGGCGCGAGGTAATAAGGCCACAGAGTTGCCCTTTGGAATCTTCCACCGGCATGTAGCGAATTCGGCGCCAATCCATCAGTTCGGCAACCAGCTCAATCAAATCATCTTTTTGTACGGTAAAAAGATCCGTAACCATAAATTCCTCCACCTTTAGTTTGGATGGGCGGTATTCTTCCAGGTCGCCGGGTTCGGGCAACTCCCAGGTATGGACAGGCATTTCTTTGAGCTGATTTTTGATGATGGAAGCGGTCATGACCGACAGGGCCTCGTCGCGACCTACCTGCTTTTTTAATTTGGTAAACGCGCGCAATTGCCAGCGGGCACCATTCATGTGTTGTTCGGCGCGGGCACCGATGATGTCCATATACCGGTCTATGTCGGCCTTGTCCACCTGTTGTATTTCTAACCCTTTCCGGGCAATGGGGATCAATTCTTTCGTCACCAGATCGCAAACGGATATTTTTTTGTCTTTAAACCAGGTGAACGTGGAGTCAATGCCCACCTGTGCGCTTTTTGCAAAATTATCGCGCACGTCTTCCCAGGAAATCTGATCGCGGATGTCCTTGTGCAAATGTGCCATACCCACCATAGCGCCGAGCCAGAAAGCCGCATTGGCTGTTGAGTCCAGCACGGTTGGCCCGGATGGCAGCACCCTGTTTTCGATGCGCAGGTGGGGCTGCCCGTTGGGGCTTATGCCATAGCAGGGCCTGTTCCAGCGGTAAACAGTGGAATTGTGCACCTGTAACGCCTTGAGTTTGGGCACTTTACCCTGGCGGATTAGTTCAATGGAATCTTCTTCAATATCAGCGCCAAGGAGTACGCGGAAACGGGCGATGTCTTCGCGGTAAATTTCCATGATGCTTTTGTCCAACCAGCCCGTACCAAAGCTCACCCGCGGGCTGCGTTCGCGCATGTGGTCGTGGGTGGTTCGGATGTCGAGTGCCTGCTGGAAAAGTGCAATCCGGGTTTCGTGCCAGAGCCGTTTGCCAAAAACAATGGGAGAATTGGCTGAAATGGCCAGTACCGGCGCTGCCAGTGTTTGCGCGATGTTGTAGTATTTGACAAAATCATTGGGCGACACCTGAAGGTGCACCTGGAAGCTGGTATTGCAGGCTTCCAGCAAAGGCGACTGGTGTTTGACCAAAATTTCGTCAATGCCGGTTAGCCTGAGCTCATAAAAAGACCCGATGAGTTGGCGGTTAATGGCTTCCATCAGCGCAATGTACCTCGGGTTGGGGGTGAGGTTGTGCATTTCCAGATCCATCTTCGTCAGGGTAGGCAGAATTCCTGTCAGAACGAGGCTGGCATCCATAGGTTTCAGCTTGTCCCGGATCTTGTTCAGATAATCCAAATTTTCCATTTCCATCTGGCGCAGGCAATCGCCTTTGAATTCCCGCGGGGTAAGGTTTGTTTCCAGATTGAACTTGGCGAGCTCGGTAGTGACCCATTCCCAAGTCTTCATCTTTTTCAACGCCTCCATGTTGATCATCGCCGGTTTGAAGGTTTTGTTGTCTACCAGAAACATCTCCTGCTCCGCGCCAATGCGCGCGATGCCGCTCTCGAACCAGTCATTTTCCAGCATGTACTCAAATGCGTAAACGTCTCTCAGTAAATGCTTTGTAAAATCCTGCAATTGGTTGTCGCCGGAAACCAATGACACTTTTTGTTCGCCCATATCCTGTGCTTATTTCGTAAGGTGAAAGGTATGAATATCAGATTTTTCTTGCGCGATTTTTAATCTAGATTCAATAAAGATATGGATAATTTAAAAGTTGCAAATAATTTCGCCGCATTCTTTCGTTGAATACAAAAATGACATGGCCATGAAAAAATTGATCGGAATGGTGTTGATTGGGTTGCTTTGGTGGGGATGCAATAAGGACGACCGGGAGCGGCTTTTTGCAATGGCTTTTCCCAATACACTTTTTACCCTTCCGGCAGGAGCAAACCCTGCTTTTCCATTGGTTTTTGAAGTCAACCGGCAAAATACAAACATTGATTTTTTTCTGAGCCAAAGCTCAACCGATACAGCAACCATTTCTGCCATCAATGCGACTTTCGGCAGCATCACTGCACTTGAGAATGGAAAGGAATATTATTTTATTGAAGAAGTTTCTGTCAGAATTTGCCCAACTGACCAGCCCGAATGCTCGCCGGCAGACGAAGTATTTTACATCACCGACCTTCGTGGCCAGGCCGATGAACGAATTAACCTCCTGCCAAGCCTCCGGAATGTCAAAAAACTGATGACCGGCGCTCAATTCAAGCTGGAAGTGGTTTTCTTTTTGAATGATTTCCCTCCGTACAGCGTAGACTCGCGGCTGGATATGGAGTTTGAAGCAGTGCGCTAATGGGGCTACTGCCGGATGTCGGTTAGCTCCAGGATCAGTTTGGAGCCGTCAATATTGGTGTAATCCAGGCGCAGAAAGCCGAATTCTTCATTGAATGCTGCCTTCAGATGCGTACGACCCAGCCCGCTTTCTGCCTCGGCATCAACGATGTGGCAAAGAGCCTCCCCCCAGGGCACACGAACAGTTTCCTGTCCACTGATCCTGTATTTCATGTTGTTAGACACTGCCCCCCCCCACGCTTTCCAGCGACGGTCGCCATTCGACTGCCCCACTTCAACTTTCCATTGCCAGGTATGCCCTTTTTTGTAAGGTGCCGAGATGAAAGGGTAGGGATTGAGAGAAAGGATGCGAAACAATTTCATGTTTGGCGCCTGCATCCACACATTTTTTGAATTTTCAATGAGTGTTGCCGAAGCATATCCGCCCAATTCTTTTTTTGCAGGGTTGTACAGGCGAACTTCCTGCACGGTTTGGTTGAACTCCGGATCATTGAGCACATAAGGGTCGCGGCCCTCTCCAATTTTGATGGAGAGCATGTCGATGGTTTGGTCGTCGGCGCTGTCGGGCCGAACGAAATCCCAGGCCCAGTGATAGCTCTGAAATTCCGGCGTCTGGCTCTGGATGTTTTTAAACAAAAGGGTATCTCCTTGCGGGCTGATGTAAAAATAGCGGTAATGAAACTCCCGGCCTGTTTTAAAAATCCGATTATCAGCAGTATAGCGGTTTTCATCCTGATTTTCAGGCGGGAAGGTTTCTATCCAGACGCCGTTGATGTTGGTCAGGTTGTCGGGGGGGGTGCTGCATCCTGTCAAAAAGTACCACAATACCAATGTAAACACGTAGTTGGCTAAGCAAAATTTGCCCATCGGAAAATTATTTTAGGGTTACAAAGATAGGAAATCCATAAAACACAAAAAGCCGGCAGGATTAGCTGCCGGCTTTTTGCTGAAGAAAACGCTTTGGATTAGTTTTTCTTCATCATGCCACCGAGGTCCGGATTCGGAACGATTTCGGTACGGCGGTTTTTAGCGCGGCCTTCAGAAGTGCTGTTGTCGCCAGCCGGCAGGTTTTCACCTTTGCCTGCGATGGTCAACTGCTTGGCGCTAACACCTTTTTTAGTCAGGTATTTCACCACTTCTTTAGCACGGTCGAGGCTCAGATCCCAGTTGTCGTAGCCACCACCTTTCGGATATTGCTTGTTGTCAGTATGGCCTTCTACCAAAATTTTGGCGTTCGGGCTTTTCTTCAGTGCTACGGCCAGTTCGTCCAATGCATTGCGCTGGTCGCGGGACAGTTTTTTAGAACCTGATTTGTAGTTTACGCCTTTAGACGTTACTACATACAGGCGGCCTTCACGGTCTTCCAATGTCAGGCCGCTGTCTTTGTAAGTAGCGAAAATACCGTCAATCTGCTTGCGCAGGTTGTCCAACTCACCTTGAGTCATGTTGAGTTTCTCCTGAACCTGAGCGATCTGTCCTTTCGTTGCAGAAAGTTCAGAGTTGATTTTTCCGATTTCGCCATTGAGTCTGGTTTTTTCAGCCTCAAATTCTGCTGCAAGAGCATTCTTCTCATCCTGAAGTTTTTTCAGAGAAGCCTGCGTTTCGGCAAGTGCCTGGTCAGTTGCGGCTTTTGCGGCAACCAGTTCGTCGTACTTCTTCTTGGAAACACAAGACTGGATCGAACCTACTGCCAGGGTAAGGATTAAAAGTTTAACTATCAGACGCATATTTTACTTAGTTTAATTAAAAAATGCACGATTGGGTTGAAGTGAAGATGGATCTTCGCGCTGCGTGATCCCGGACTTCAAAGTTAAGAAAAGCGTGGTAAATTACGCCCTGCAAAGCAATAGATATTTTTTGAATAAAGCAAAGAATGAAAACACTTTCTTGCCGTATAGGCCGGAGCGGGGGTATAACATGGGCGCCAACAAGCTGATTTCGTAAAATTTTGGCAAATTTTTCAGCATTTAGGGGCTTGGATATGCGCCAAAGGGGTAGATTTGGAGGTAATGGCTTGTCCGGTTGTAGGATACCTTTAAAACATCTATTTTTGCAGCTAATTAAAAAGTTGATACGGCTAGATGAGATATGAAATAAAAAACGACGACCGGTTCAAGTACATTGAAACCGAAGGCGGGAAAGAAAACTTGCTGCTGCTGCACGGGCTGTTTGGCGCGCTCAGCAACTTTGAGGGGATCATCGACCGTTTTTCCAACGTTTATAATGTAATTGTGCCTTTGCTTCCCATCTTTGAGCTGCCCATCAGGAAGCTTTCTGTTACGGGGCTTGTTGATCACGTTGCTGATTTTGTCAACTACAAAGGCTACGACCACATTCATGTTTTGGGCAATTCACTTGGGGGCCACATCGCGTTGCTCTACACCTTGTCTTACCCGGAAAAAGTCAGGTCGGTCATCCTTACGGGAAGTTCCGGCCTCTTTGAAAGTGCAATGGGCAGTAGTTTTCCTAAACGGGGCGACTATGAGTTCATTAAAAAAAAGACTCAAAGTACTTTTTACGACCCGAATGTGGCTTCCAAAGAGTTGATTGATGAAGTCTTTGATACGGTTAATGACCGCAATAAGGCCATTCGGATCATCGCCACTGCCAAATCGGCTGTGCGACACAACCTCGGCGACCGGCTGCACCAGATCAAAGCACCTGTATTGTTGGTTTGGGGCAAGCAGGATCAAATCACCCCCCCTTTTGTAGGAGAACAGTTTCACCAGTTGATTGCCAATTCAAAATTAGTTTTTCTGGATCATTGCGGCCACGCCCCCATGATGGAGCACCAGGATGTATTCAATGAGCACCTGGCTGCGTTTCTTTCGGAAACCACATACGCTGCCGAGCTTGCAGCTACCGGAAAAATTTGATGAATAGGCAATTTTGGAGGGGATTTCCGCAATAATAATTTAGCAATCACAATTATAGATGCCCGGTGTGCTATCAGATAAGCCCGGGCATTGTGTTTATCTTAAACAGACCAATCAATCTTCGTAAAGTTATGAAACATTTGTTGCTGCTCCTGGCCTTCATTGGAATGATGACCGGATGTAAAACACCCCAAACGACCGTTTCTGCCTCCGTAGAAACTATGGAGGAAAGGAATCTGGATACCCTTGAGGTCACCAGCCCTTTTTATGACCCGGCTGAAACAACGGATGCAATGCCGGAAGACAACCTGCCGCTTGCACCCTACAATGCCAGCGCAACCCGCGAAAATGATTTGTTGCACGTAAAATTAGACCTTCGGTTTGACTGGGAAAAAGAGCAGGTGCTTGGCAAAGCTACGCTGAAACTGAAGCCGTATTTTTATCCTGCCAGTTCGGTAACGTTGGATGCAAAAGGATTTGACATACAAAAAGTCACTTTTGAAGGCAGCAACCAACCTTTAAAGTATACTTACGAAAACGACCAGCTCGTCATTCAATTGGGCCGACTCTTCAACAGAAACGAACAATACAGCCTGTACATCGAATACGTCGCTCAGCCTGCTGAAACCGGTGGCAGTGCAGCCATCACTTCCAACCAGGGACTCTTTTTTATCAACCCGCGCGGAGAAGAAACCGACAAACCCCGTCAGATCTGGAGCCAGGGCGAAACCGAATGGAACTCCCGTTGGTTCCCGGTTATTGATAAACCCAATGAGCGTTGTACACAGGAAATGTACCTGACCGTTGAGGATCAGTTCAAAACCCTTTCCAACGGATTGCTGGTTTCTTCTAAAAAAAATGCGGATGGCACCCGAACGGATTACTGGAAAATGGACCAGCCGCATGCCCCATACCTGTTCATGATCGCTGTCGGGGATTTTGCCGTGGTAAAAGATACCTGGAATGGCATCCCGCTTGAATATTATGTAGAGCCAAAATTCAAAGACCACGCAAAGCGTATTTTTGCATATACGCCCGAACTTCTGTCTTTTTTCTCTAAAAAAACCGGGCTAAAATATCCCTGGCCGAAATTTTCGCAGATTGTGGTGCGCGATTATGTCTCCGGTGCGATGGAAAATACAACGGCTGTCATCTATGGCGAATTTTTGCAACAAACCACCCGCGACCTGATTGACAACCGGACCAATGAAAAAATTGTAGCGCACGAAATGTTTCACCACTGGTTTGGCGATTATGTAACCACCGAAAGCTGGGCTAACCTGACCCTGAATGAAGGGTTTGCCAACTACAGCGAGTACCTGTGGCTCGAACACAAATATGGTGCAGATGAAGCCGATTATCACCTGCTTGAAGAATGGAACGGCTACTTCGGGTCGGCGCAAAGCGACGTTCACCCACTGATCCACTACCGCTATGCCGACAAAGAAGATATGTTCGATGCGCACAGCTACAACAAAGGCGGATCGGTTTTGCACATGCTGCGCAACTATATCGGCGATGAAGCTTTCTGGCTGGCGCTGGGCAATTACCTGAAAGAGCATGCCTACAAACCGGTCGAGGTGCACGATCTGCGCCTGGCATTTGAAGAGGTGACAGGCCAGGACCTGAATTGGTTCTTTGACCAATGGTATTTCGACAAAGGCCACCCGATGCTGAACGTATCTTTTGATTATGACGAAAATACGAAAACAGCAGTGGTCAATGTGGAACAAATTCAGGACCCGGCCAAAATGCGGCCTGTGTTTGATTTGCCCATCGCTCTGGACATTTACTTAGGCGCCGGCAAACCCGAACGGCACAATATCCGGCTGAATGAACGGGCACAAATGTTTACGTTTGAGGTGAATGAACGCCCTAAGTTGATGGTTTTTGATGCAGAACACACCCTGCTTGGTGTGGTGGAAGACAACAAATCGGAAGAGGAGCTTGCTTTTCAGTATCAGAATGCACCTAAATTATACGACCGCTATGAAGCCATCCAACTTTTGGCATACACCGAAACCGATGTGGCCAAAGCCGTATTCAAAGCCGCACTGAAAGATAAATTCTGGGGCATTCGGCTTTCAGCCATCGAACTGGCAGAAATAGACGGGGAAGCAGATCTGGCCATATTACGCCAAATGGCCGAATCCGATTCGCATTCTTCCGTTCGCGCAACGGCATTCCTCAAACTCAGCGAATTACAGGATGCCGGAGGGGTACCATTTGCTAAAAGAGCCATTGCAAAAGATTCTTCCTATACTGTGATTTCTTCTGCATTAGAAATGCTGAATGCGCTGGACAAAACGGCTGCTCTTGAGGCCGCAAAAGGTCTGGAAAACGAAACAAACAGTGATATTCTCGGTGCAATAGCCACTATGTATGCCGAAAGTGAGGATTTGAAATTCTTGCCGTTTTTTGAACGCAACCTTGAGACTGCGGATGGTTTTGGCGCCATTGCCTTTTTCTCAGGTTATGGAAAACTGGCAACAAAAGGCCCGGCAACTACCGGTGAACAAGCTACGGCGAAACTGAAAGCCATCGCAGTCAATATGGGCCAGTCGCCCTGGAGGCGCGTGGCAGCCACGCGCACCTTGTTTGAAATGAAAATGCACTACGGAGAAAAGAGCCAGACTGCCCGCGACGCGGAAAAAACAACGCTAGATAATTTGGTCACCGCTATTGAAAAAATGTTGGAGGACATCAAATCGGCGGAAACAGAACCGCAGATTAAAGCGCTGTACGAACAGTTTTCACAGTAGCGGATTGGCCTTCATGCTCCCCGTCAAATTGTTGGGGAGCCAGAAATGACAGGCTACCCGGAGATTATTTTCAGCAAATTGCAGCATAAAATGAAAGAAGTCATATCGAGTTTTCGATATGACTTCTTTCATTTTATCTAAACATCTTCAACCGATGATCATTCATCGCTGTCCATGTCTCCGTCTTTAATGGGTACTTTTTTCGGGCCGCCGCTTGCTGCGATCTGCGCTTTGATCTTCACTTCCATTTCATCGGCAACTTCCGGGTTGTCGAGCAGAAACTGGCGGGCAGCTTCCCTGCCTTGTGCAATTTTTGCACCATTGTAGCTGTACCACGCGCCGCTTTTTTCGACTACGTTGTATTCGACACCAAGGTCAACGATTTCGCCAGATTTGGAGATGCCCTCCCCAAAAATAATGTCGAATTCCGCTGTGCGGAAAGGTGGTGCCAGTTTGTTTTTCACCACTTTCACCTTAACGTGGTTGCCAATCAGGTTGCCTTCTTTATCTTTAATGGCAGCGCCGGATTTGCGGATATCAAGTCGGACGGAAGCATAAAACTTCAGAGCATTACCACCGGTTGTTGTTTCGGGGTTGCCAAACATGACGCCGATTTTTTCGCGCAACTGGTTGATAAAAATGCAGCAACAACCGGTTTTGCCAATGGTAGCTGTCAGTTTTCGCATGGCCTGCGACATCAACCGCGCCTGAAGGCCCATTTTGGAATCCCCCATTTCACCTTCGATTTCGGCTTTTGGCACCAGGGCTGCAACCGAGTCAATGACAATG
>JABWAJ010000119.1 GCA_013361075.1 Saprospiraceae bacterium
GTCCAAATAAGAGTGGGGTTTTGGATCAGAGTATTAATACTACCGCTAGCGATAGCTTTATCCGTACTTGTGCTGATAACAGCAAAATTAACACATTCACTAGCCGTTACCGTACCTAAAGGATCTTCCTTAACCCATTCATCGTTTTGATCAGGGTCAATGTTTGCCGGGTGAAATTGGGAGAAAAATGTGTAGCCCGGCCCTTGAGGGTCGAGAATGGATTGAGGAGTATTTACCCAAATACGTGAATTAGGTGCCAGTGCTATAGGCACATGACGTGCATGATCAGTTGGTGTGACGTTCGGCCATTTGTCGTACCATTTGTTGCCAAAATGTGTACCCCCTTCTATTCCTTGTTCTCCAATATAGCCCTCTTGCACTAAAAAGGAAGTACCACCACCTGTCACAGTATTACCTATGCACTGGGTACCCATGCTTGCTCCTTGAAAGACCATCGGCAATCCACTTTCACGAAGATTATTTTCACAGAAGACTGCATTAAGAAAATCTTGACTATGGAGGCCCGAAGAAAAATTATTTGAAAAAAGAGTATTAAGATTAGGGGTGAAAATATTTCCACTTATCTCGTTTCCAGATCCCATTGAGCCGTTTAAACCTATTCCTCTATCAACTGTAGCCGTAGTGAATGGCCCACGAGATCCTGAATCAAAGTAATTTGAATATATTTTTACGTTATTTTTATTGCCATTAGCCAGATTGAGGCCGCTAAGAGCAACTTGGCCTGTTGGTTGATCTAAAAAGAAATTATTGAATTGAACAGTTGTTGAAGTGGTCGTTGGAAATTCTCCATTAAGGAGAATTTCATAAGAAATGTCAGAAAATCCATCCTGTTCGTATATAAAAATGAAATTATTCCGATCAATCAAGATATTAGTTCCACTCCCCATAGTTATGCCACCTCTCAATTCTATTCCTCGAATATTTTCCAGATTTATGGGATCTGTAAAATTGCCTCTAAAAGTGTTATGGTTAATATTCACTTCACAGTTTACACCAAATCCTGTTGCTTCAATATGGCGATAAACGGCATTAGAAACCAAGGAGTTGGGAATATTATCCGTATAGTTAAAATTACTGCGCTGAACAATCAACCCACTTGTAGAAATGACATTAATTCCTCTAAATCCACAGTTGGTGAAAATACACCGATCCACAGTGAGGTTACCACGTTTGAGGTGGATACCATCATCAAGGATGTCTTCAAAGCGGCACCGATTAACTGAAGAAGTTCCCCACCAATATTGAGATTCATAACGAATACCATATCGAATATTTCGGAAGGTATTGATGGAAGATGTTAAAGATCCTATCGTTGCATTCGTTTTATATACTTGTATTCCAGCAAAACCTACTTCATCTGTAGTTCCATTCAATGGCAAATTACATTGAAAAGTATTACCACTAAACTGAGTAAATACAGGTAAGGTAGGACAAGGATGCGGCCCGAGTGGTCCATCATAACCCAAGCGTATGCCCACTTCGTTTAGGTTAAAGATAGTATTTCTAATGGACAGTGTTGCCGAACAACGAGATTCGATTGCTATTTCTGAATCTTCAATTTCTGAAATATTTTTTGTAATAATCGAAGAACGATTATCCAAATCTATCCCTTGCCACATCATTTGACAGCAGAACAACTTACTTCCATCTAAGGTGAGTGTTACATCAGCCCATACCCTGATTTTTACGTCAGGAGATATCCTTATTTTACAGTTGAGCAGTGTAAAATCTTCATCAATAATCAGATCACCAACCAGATCAATATCTCCAGTAAAAACATTGTTGCCATTGTTGATGTTCGACATAATTTGCGAAGCATAAACAGTATTAGAAGCGCCAAATTGATAAGGAAATGAGCCAGGGATCGCATACCTTTCACAAAGTGTTTGAGGACTACCACCTAAAGGAAAAGAAGGAGATAGGCTTTGGTTGCAGTCAATCTGCGCTTTTAAACATAAAGAATTGAAAGTTAACAAAATAAACAGTGCTACGCTGTGTAACGCTCTCAAAAGCGTTTTCTGATGAAATGCTCTGATTTGACTTTTCATGTATTAAACTTTATAGGTTAAATGATCATTTAGTTGTTTTCCAGCGGTGTATTTTAATAAATAGTTGTATCTAACACCCCGTTAGGCAAATTCTTAACTATTAACTATGGACAATGCAGCTAACAGCTAAGCTATATCATTTATTTAAATAAACTAGCCTTCAGGAATTTTTTTTCACAAGCAACATTAGGCAATGGGAGCACAGAACGAACAACAAACAACGAACAACAAAACACCCCCCACCATCCTTGTAAAATCATAAGTACACCATGAAAAAGCAACGCCAACCCATCGAACTCATCAAGGTAGAACACACCGAAGGCATGGAGCGCTACCCTGATGTGCTTTTTGAATACGCGCCCAATACCGTTGTAAAAGGAGTGGAAGACGCCCCCGGCCGGTTCAGGTTTACCTGCGAAAACGGATTGACACTGCGAATAGAAGTTGTCAACGACGCAGTATTGCGGTTTCGCTACGCCCCAACGGGCATTTTTGAGCGCGATTTTTCCTATGTTTTGGAACCAGCACAGCCGGCAACCGGCGTCACATTTGCGGAAGCAACGGAACAGTATATGCTCTCCACCGCGAGTTTGATTTGTGAGATTTCCAAAACAGACCTCCGTACGCGCATTGTTGATCGCCAAAGCGGACAGGTGCTTTGCGAAGATGCCGAACCTTTCTACGCTGCTGCCACACAAATGAAAGGCCTTATCGAACTGCGCATCAGCAAAAAAGCGCCCAAAGAAGCCCGCTACTATGGTTTGGGCGACAAAAGCTGCAACCTGAACCTGCGCGGACAAAAACTCCAGAACTGGAACACCGATGCGTTTGCATTCGATAAAAATGCGGACCCTCTTTACCGCAGCATTCCGTTTTATTACACCCTGAACGCCGGAGCCGCCTATGGCATTTTTTTGCACAATACCAGTCGCTCACATTTTGAATTCGACCATAAGCGCGAAGGGGTACTGCGTTTTTGGGCGGAATGCGGAGAAATGGACTACCTGTTCATCCACGGCCCCAAACTGGATGAAGTGGCCAAGCGCTACCTGCACCTCACCGGTCTGCCCGAATTGCCACCGCTTTGGGCACTGGGCTTCCACCAGAGCCGCTGGGGCTACTACCCCGAAAGCCGCGTGTTTGAACTGGTGGAAGACTTTCGCAGGCACCAGATTCCCTGCGATGCCGTTTATCTCGACATTGATTACATGGACGGCTACCGCTGCTTCACTTGGAATAAAGACCACTTTCCTGACCCCAAAGCGCTAATCGCAGCTTTGCGCAAAGATGGTTTTCAAACGGTGGTCATGATAGACCCCGGCATCCGGGTGGATCCGGATTATGAAGTTTACCGCTCGGGGTTGGAACAGGGTTTTTTCTGCCGCCGCAGCTCCGGTGAACTGATGACGGGGCCGGTTTGGCCGCCTTCCTGCGTATTTCCGGATTATACGTTGCCCGAAGCCCGAAGCTGGTGGGGCGAATTGTACCGGGAATTGTACAACGAGCAGGGGGTGAGCGGTTTCTGGAACGACATGAACGAACCGGCCGTGTTTAAGGTCAACAACATGACCTTCCCCGACGCGGTGCAGCACCACTACGACGGCGATCCCTGCGACCACCGCAAGGCGCACAACATCTACGGCCTGCAAATGTCGCGCGCCACCAACGAAGGTCTGAAAACCCTGCAACCCCAAAAGCGGCCCTACCTGCTAACCCGGGCTACCTTTTCCGGCGGGCAGCGCTATGCAGCGGTCTGGACGGGAGACAACGTAGCTTCCTGGGAGCACCTGCGGCTTGCCAACCTGCAATGCCAGCGCCTGAGCATATCCGGGTTTTCGATGTGCGGCACGGATGTAGGTGGTTTTGTGGATCAACCCGATGGCGAATTGTTTGTGCGTTGGCTGCAACTCGGCATTTTTCACGGGGTTTTCCGCATCCATTCAATGGGCAACAACGCCAGTGGTAATGCTTCAGTGGACGAAAACGCGGTGCAGGAAGCTGCTGCTGCCGACCGCCTGGATCAGGAACCGTGGTCTTTCGGAGAACCTTTTACGGCACAAGCCCGCCAAGCCATCGAGCTGCGCTATCAATTGCTGCCTTATCTTTATACGGCTTTCCGCCAATGTGCAACGAATGGTGCTCCCGTCATCCGTAGCCTCGCTTTTTACGACCAGGAAGACCCGCAAACCTGGGACCGCGAGGACGAATTTGTATTCGGGCCACACCTGCTGGTGGCGCCGGTACTGCGCAAGGGCGCCAAATTCCAGCGCGTCTATTTGCCTAAAGGCCAATGGCTTGACTACCATACAGGGGCAACGCTGGTGGGTGGGCAGTTCCATCGGGTAGCTTTGAAACCGGAGACTTTTCCGCTCTACGTGCAGGCGGGCGCGGTCATTCCCAATCACCCCGTACGGCAACATACCGGCGAGGCTGTCACGGAAGCGACCCTGCGCGTTTACTACGGTGAAGGAATGGAAAGCGTATGGTATGAAGACGCCGGCGAGGGCTACGACTACGCGACCGGGGCGTACTGCCAACGCCGCTTCCGAACTGAAAAAACGGCGGATGGATTTTGCTTAACGCAAACGGTGGAGGGGAATTACCAGGCTGGTTATGAACGAATTCGGGTGTTGTTTTTGGGATTGCCGGATGGGGTAGGGGGTGTTTTGGTGGATGGGAAACAAGTCTCTTTTGACTCTAAGGGAGATGGATTGGAGGTGGTGTTGGGAGAGGGCTTTGGAGAGGTGCGGGTTGATGTGTTTTGTTGAGGTTAGGGTTGAAAGGAACCTTTGCTCTCCAGGTACTTACCGGTTTTATTAGAATTATTGGCTATCTTTCGGGATCAATTTTTACATTTCGGGCATACGAACAGGGCCATAGGGCTCAAATAAATCTATCGCGATGATCTGTTTTTACAATGAATCCAGTAGACGCCAAAGAGGGCGCATTCAATTGGTTACCATTGTTTTATTGAGCATATCTTTAGGATTATCCAATAAAACGGAGGCTCAAATAATCAATGCGCAAACATCTGGATTTACCTGGATAACTACGGAAAACGGTGCAGACTCGACCTTTGGTTCAGGCTATACCATGTACAGTGCGGCTTGGCCAATATTCAAGCATTATCCAGGGCCTGAAGACTTTCAGACAGGATTGAGCAGTAGTTGGATGACCACCCAACGAACGGGCAGTGAGCCTGTTCAATTTTATACGACGATTGAAGGAGGATTAGGCTGGTGGCATGATACGCGTTTTGGAACAAAAATACCCAAGTTCATCATGGGTGGCGTTTCTTATAATTTCTATGCATGGGCAAATGGGCCAGGTGCCGGAAAAAGTAACATTTTGCCAAATGGCCAAAGAGACTGGAGTACGCCCGGAGGTAAATATGGTGTAGCCCAATTATCCAATAAATTACTTTGGGCACCCGACGGGTTGAATATGGCGCAAAGTTTAAATGGCGAAATGCTTGGATATGGATATTTCCCTTTACCCCTCACAGAGCCCATACCCAATACAAACGGAACAAATATCGAGACCGGAAATCAATGCTGGACCTTGTTCCTGAATTCCACAAACTTCAAGGGACCGGCAACCTTCTTTTTGCCTACTTTCTGGACCGAACCCGCTTTGCTGAATCCCAGTTTAGAAGGATTGTTCTTAGACTCAAGGCCCTCTAATCCTAATGTAGGTTTCGGTATCGAGCATGCAGGATCACCAGCCATTATAGCTCCGGATGGTAGTGGTAATTTATATGCTAAACTAAAAAGGCTGCAATTCCCGGCCAGCAATGAAAATAATTCGATGATCCTGAGTCAAATTTCGGTCTATTCCCAAAATGCACTTTGGAATGATCTGGAATCCTGGTTTAACGGAGGCCCTGCTGTTTTGCCTGGTATTAATGAGTCAGGAATTTATGGAGTTTCTTTCGTCAACAATGGAGGAGCCATGGCTGCTGAAATCTATGAGACCTCGCCTAATGGAATAAGACATGATATTGATTTGGATTACATAGATAATGTTCAGCTAAATGCGAACATTATGGGGTTTGAATATGACCTGAATACCGTTGAAAGAGATGAAAACAATTTCTTATTGCCGGAATATTTCAGGCTTGATCCGGATAATAAATGGCGTCCGATTGAGGAGGGAGCTGTGCCTGCCTCTACTAATTTGTTAACCACTGCCGTACCTACATCGCCCCGGCCAGAAATCACCTATTTGACACCTTTGGATCCAGAATGTCACTGGCAAGACCCCAATGGTCCCTGGAACAGCCCTGGGCCAACTGCCGGCCCCTTTAAAGCTAACCTTGGTGACGGAACTACAGTTACCTATTATTGGTATCGTTTCGTAGATCAGCCTGCAGTTATCCACGCAAACCTCCCGGAAGATATTCGCACCAAACTTCAAAATCGGGTCGAGCTCATTCACGCCAACTGGAGCCACACAGATGAATACTTAGCACCTCCGGCTATCGGAAAAATTGCTACCATTGATCCGGCTGCCATTGTTCAACCGCCTGCAGGTTTAGAGATTGGTTATGTTCCCATTGTTACCAGGCAAGAGAAAACGCCGGCTAAAGTCAGGGTATTTGTTTTAGCTGGTCAATCGAACATGCAAGGATATGGAGCCATTGATGATGTTGAAAATGATCCCGGAACCCTGGTCGATGTTATTCAAAATGATGTAAATGGAGAATGGTCCGAAATCGGGGAGATCGGGAACTGGACAACGCTGGAAAATGCCTCATTATATTTTGTGCGGAATGGCGAAACCATCAAAGCCAATGTAACCGTTGGCCAAGGGGCTTTTGCTGATTTTATAGGGCCAGAGTTAATGTTTGCTCATCAGTTGGATGAATATTATGAGGACCCCATATTAATCATAAAAACTGCCTGGGGCGGCAAAAATCTGGCAGTAGATTTTCGCCCACCATCGGCAGGAGGTACAACGGGTGAATTTTATCATGCCATGATCCAAACGGTGAGGGATGTTACCGAAAACTTAGGTACCGAATTCCCCAATATAGGGACAACAGATTTTGAGATTTCAGGATTTGTCTGGTTCCAGGGGTGGAATGACGGAGCATCTGACGACTTTTTGAATGAATATGAAAGCAATTTGCACCATTTGGTTAATGATGTAAGAAATGATCTGGGCAAACCGGATTTACCCGTTGTCATCGCAAGTTCAGGGCAAGGCGGGTTTGAGGCAACGAATGACCTTTGGGTGCAAAGTATGCAAAATATAGTGTCTGTCGCTCAAGAAAACGTAGGGTGTAATGACACCATTTATGGAGGTAAAGTGGGTTTTGTAGATACCAAGCCCTTTTATCTGAATCTGTCGGCTTCCCCGGCAAACGCTATTCATCACTTTAACAACAATTGCCTTACTTTTTTAAACACGGGAAAAGCAATGGGGGATGAAATGATCCTGGCAATTAATGATATGGCGTTTTGTTATGAAGACTGTGGTGAACCCGTATCTCCCGGTATCGTATCAATTGGCAACAGGGTATGGAACGATCTGAATCGGGATGGCATCAATGACCCTGACGAGCCAGGGATTCCAGGGGTGTCCCTGGTGATTTGGTCGGATTCTGATGGTGATGATATCCCTGACTGGCAGGGCTTTGGAGGTGTCCGGGTGACAGATGAAAATGGATATTACAGTTTTTCCGGCCTGCAACCTGGAAATTATGTGGTCTTTGTCTGGAGTGTTAATAATTGGGGGGCCGGAGAGCCCTTGGAAAATTTCATCTCAACAAATGGCTTTCAAGCCAATGCAAACAATGATGAAGATTTAGATAATAATGGTTTCGGCAATCCTTTTTCGGATATTATGTCAGGCATTGTAACGCTTGGATCGGATGAAGAGCCCCTGAATGATGGGGATCCATTCAATTGTTATTTTAATTACGATGCAAGTGGGAATAATACCGTTGATTTTGGTTTTTACAACCCCAATATCACCTCAGTGAACGAAGGTAATTATGATGACGATAGGATTCAAATTTTTCCAATGCCTGTCCGCAATGAGTTTACGATCAAATGGAAGCTGGGTGTATACCAGGTAGAATTATATGATTCCTTTGGCCGGATGCTTCAAAAAATCGATGTCACCGGGTCTTCACTTAATGTTGATGTTTCATCTTTTCCAGCGGGTCTTTATTTTGTTAAAGCAATTAATCAGGCTAATCATCGCGGCAAGATGCTGAAAATCCTAAAGCAATAGGGCAAATTCTCTGGATCCTGAATCCAACCCAATAGTTTACAGGCTACAGGCTTATGCCATACCCATAAATCCTGTTGCAGTGGATTAAGGTCTGCATGGGATGTATTACTTTGACACAGGTGGCATTTCCGCATACACTGCCCCGATAATGCCCATTTTCCGGATAAGCGCTAACCGGAGAAGCAAAGAACTTCTGTCAAATAAAGATTTAACCTAATCAATACCCGCAATGAAAAAAATTAAAATGCTTGTCGCGATCTTTTTTCTGGTGCATTTTTTTGTCAAACTGTATGCCCTGCTCGCGCTGAGGCTCCGCCTCGCGTGTCTTATTCTCCGGGTTTTACCCGTTCATCATATTGATGAAAAGGAGCTTTTAGTAACGTCCTGACAAATAACCCCGTGCAGCTCAAATTTCAAAAAAATGATTCGATTTTTTACTGTTATCCTATTTTTGGCGGGTTTAAACCAGACGATGTTGGCCCAAATCCTGATTCCTTTGCTTATGTTTGTTTGAAGAGGTATGATGTGCTGGTGCAGGCCTGGCTGAAGAGGAAGATTTTATAAAATAAAAATACAGAAAATGAAAAACGCCATCTCCATCCTAATGGTATTGCTATTTACCATTTTTAGTTGTAAAAAAGAAGAACCGCCAATTGTACATGACGGTCCTGTCGAAACGATTCAAGATAGCATTCGTGTTTTCTTGGAAAATGATACCCTCAAATTTGGATGGGCCGAGTGTCTAAATGACGATGATTTTATGAGTAGTTTAATCAGCGTAGCAATAAGAGCAGACTCCTTTGGTATTAATCGAAGAACAATAATACGTACAAAAGACACGATTGCTTGCGATGTAAATAAACTTGGAATTGGTTTTGATATAATGGATAAAATTGAAAATTATCCAGTGACCAAAGAGAGGATGAAAACATATCTGAATCAAATTCAAAGTAAAACGTCCACTTCAAGTAGATTGGAAGTGAATTTTTTAGATGGTTGTCGTACTTTCCAAAGTTTTGAGAGGATTTTTAATGACTCAATTCAATTATATACGTTTAAGAATAATGACCGTTTTAATTATGAAATTGATGCATACAGAATAATTGATGGAAGTGAATGCGGGTATAATTCCAGTTATTTCCTTATTGAGTTAGAAGGAAGTTTCAACGGATTCCTCTATACTACACCAAATATTGTCGTTAAGGATTCAGTTTTTGTAGAATGCCCTAACTTTAAAATCAGGATTCTTCATGCTTTAGATAATTGATAAAGTAATAAAACATGGATGGATTCACCCTGCTCGCGCTGGGGCTCCGCCTCGCATGTCTTATTCTCCGGGTTTTACCCGTTTATCATATTGATGAAAAGGAGCTTTTAGTAACGTCCTGACAAATGACCCCGTGCAGCTCAAATTTCTCAAAATGATTCGATTTTTTACTGTTATCCTGTTTTTGGCGGGCTTAAACCAGGCGATGTTGGCACAAGTCCTGATCCCTTTTTTAGCCCAAAATGGCAAATATGGTTTCGTGAATGAGCGCGGGAAAATGGTCATTAAGCCGGAATTTGATGGCCGTATTGAGCCTTTTTTAGAAAAAACGCTCGCCATTGATTGCCAAAAAAACGGTGAATCGGTTCGGCTTTTCCGCAATGGTTTCGTCGTACCGAACCCGCGCTTGACGCTGCACCGTACCATGCCCGTCCTCGATTATGATGAAAATGGGGAACGCTTAGACTCCATTGCCCATTTGTTGGCCTTTCAAGTAGAACAAACCTGGAAAATTATTGACCTCCGGGCGGGCGGCAAAACCGCTGAAACACACATGGAAGACTTTCTCAAGTTGCCAAAATGGGCCAAAATAAACGGGCCTTCGCTGACGAACGGTGCTGCTTTTCGCTTTCAGCACGGCCTGCTCCGCATTTTTCGGGCCGATGGCCGTGTCAATTTTCTGAACAAAGACCTTCGTGAAATTTTGCCCAAAGACGTGGCCGCAGGGGGTGCCGCCGATGCCCAATACCTCATTTTTGCCGAAAGCGAAGGCCGTTTTGGTGTCGCGGACCGGAACGGAAAAACCGTCGTAGCGCCCGTTTTCAGGAGTATAGAACCGAGCGGGAAAGCAGGTTTTTTTATCGCCAACAAACAACGCAATGGCTCAATTGGCGCGAAAGGATATTGTGGCGTCGTGCGGGCAAACGGCAACATTGTGCTCGACACCATTTATTCGGACATCGAAAAAGTGGATGGAGCGGACCTGTTCCTCGTCCGTAATGTCGGCAAAACGGGCCTTTTTGATATCAATGGCCGCGAAATTGTGCCCATCGAAGCCGAATACGGCTACAAACAGGGCTTCGGTTTTTCGATTTTTAAATGGCCAAATAGCGGTGCCAACCTTTTGGATCAGCACGGCAAACGGCTTTTGGAAAAAAATGTGGCCGAAGTCACGCCCATTAAATTCGCTAAAAAATTGTTTTTTAAGGTCAAAGCTGGCGGCTGGACTTCCATTTTAGATACGTCTATGGTCGTTTTGGCGCGGGATTCTGTGGAAAATTTAGACATAATCGAGGCCGACCCACCGATTTTTTTGGTTCGGAAAAACGGGCGCAAAAGCCGCTTAGTCGACATTCGCGATGCAACGGGCCGGATATTGGTGAATGAAAAATTTGACCACGTTTGGTCGGTGCCAGGCTGGCCCGACGGACTGCGCTTTACTTATTTGAACGACCTGAAAGGCATCGCTGATAAGGGATTTAACGAGGTTTTACCGCCTGTTTTTGAAGAAATTGTACTGGAAGAAGGCCGGCGCGATACCATTATTTGGGCAAAAAAGAAAGGCGACCCACTTTTTGTGGCTTTCGACAAAAAGGGGATGCGGCGGGCTGATATTGACAATGCTCCGGTGCCGCGCCGCGAGTCTGCTTATGGCGTCATCGCCAAAACGCAGGCCCTTCCGGATGGAGGTCATATGGCCACCATGTTTGATGGTACGCAACTACGATGGCCCGATTCGCTCAAAAGTCAATCTGTTTTGGCTGCTTTCCGAAGCCAAACGAGCGGTGCGATCGTGGTTGGTTTGGATGCCCGGCGCATCACAGCCCCCTCGCCGGCCGGAGGAGACATGCGCGCCACCCCCGTCCGACTCGCGACCTTCGCCCCCCTCGCCCTGCTGCTGGCCTGCGACGGGGGTGAATCCCAGTACGGAGGCCACAACGTCTACGAGTACTACCCGCTCGACAAGGAGCGGAGCTGGAAGTACGCGATGGACGACGACAGCGCCGGCTACATCCTCGAAGTGGAGAAGGTCGCCTCGGTCGATCAGCAGGGGGTCGAGGTCGCGACGCTGGAGTACCGCAAGCAGGACAGCGATCTGCTGTACAGCGTGGACTGGTCCAGCAGCTCCGCCTCCGGCGTGCTGATCTACGGCTACACCGTCCAGGGCGGCGACACG
>JABWAJ010000120.1 GCA_013361075.1 Saprospiraceae bacterium
CCCGGTTCTTCCGGTTCGCCTATCTTTAGCGATGCGACCAAGCGAGCCATGGGCTTTCTGTCGGGCGGCGGCGCCGCTTGCGGAAACGACCTCTCTGACTGGTATGGCAGCATAAGTTATAGCTGGAACAACAACAGTGCCAGCGACAGTCGCCGCAGGCTGCGCGACCACCTCGATCCGGGCAATGTTGCCAACTTCGTAGACGGCAGCGCCAACCCATGCGGCCCTACACCGCCGGGCCCCTGCACCGGCACAACTTATTCCTCGGCAGCCAACCTCAACCTCGCGATACCTGATAATACTCCGGCCGGTGTCAGCTCTACCATTACAGTAGCTACTTCTGGTACGGTGACCGAATTGAAATGCGTGTCGGTTAATTTGGCCCACACGTGGACCGGCGACCTGGTAGCTACGCTAACGCATGTCAGCAGCGGCACCTCGGTGCAGTTGTTCCGTCGTCTGAATGCCACTACTCCTACCGCTGTCGGCGAATCTTCCAATTTGTCGGGAGCTTATACTTTTTGCGCTACGGGCGCCAGCTTTGCAGTGGCCGGAAACGGCGGCTTAACAGACTATACTATTCCCCCGGGCACATACGCACAGTCAAGCGTCAGCGTGCAACTCACCCCTCCCCAGAACGCCAATACCTTTGCCAATTTCGTAGGGCTTGCCCTAAATGGCCAATGGAGATTGACCGTTTCTGACTACAGCGCTGATGATATTGGCACATTATCCAGTTGGAGCTTTGAGGCCTGTTCAAGCGGGTCCACCTGCCCCACCTTCAGCGGTGCGCCGGCCAATGTGACTGTTGTCAACAGCACTTGCAACAGCGGTACAGTATCCGGTGGCAGCATCACAGCACCCGCCGGTACGCCTTGCCCTGCTGGATCTACGCTGCAATACAATGTTAACGATACCGGATGGACAACCACTTTGCCCGGTTACAACCAAACCGGCCCGGTTCAAAACATCAAAACCCGGTGCTCTTGCGACAGTGATCCCAATATGGTGAGCACAGAATCCAGTATCGTAACTACCATACCTGGCTCTTGTGCACCAGCCAATGATTTGTGCGCCAATGCGACGCCTATCGGCTGCGGAACCACCATTTCAAGCTCTAATATCAATGCAACTGCAGAGCCCGGTTCTTTCTTACCATGCGGTGTCGTACAAACCACAGCCGGCGTATGGTACACCTTTACAGGCACTGGAGGCTCTGTGACCCTTAGCACCTGCTCTGCTGCCAGTTTCGATACCAAAATTTCGGTTTATACCGGTGGCTGTACTTCGCCCTCTTGTGTAGCCGGCAATGACGACGCCTGCCCGGGTGCCCGCTCTTCCATAACTTTTACCACCACTAACGGTACCGTATATCTGGTACTCATTCACGGTTTTGGCGGAGCCACCGGCACTTTTGATTTGACCCTGAGTTGCACGGCTCCATGCCCCACCTTCAGTGGCGCGCCGGCCAATGTGAGCATTGAGGACAGCAGCTGCGGCAGCGGTTGTACACTGACAGGCGGTAGCATCACAGCGCCTGCAGGCACGCCTTGCCCTGCTGGATCTACGCTGCAATACAATGTCAACAATATCGGTTGGACAACTACCTTGCCTGATTACAACCAGGCTGGCCCGGTTCAAACCATCAGAACCCGTTGCTCCTGCAACACTGATGCCAATAATGTGAGTGCTGAATCCAACCCGGTGAGTACCATGCCCGGCACGCTGGCCAATCCGGTGGTACCTGTCAACGGCTCAGCTATCGTAGCTTGCCCGGCTTTGGCTACCCAGCCTACGCCGCCTACCGTGACGGCCTGCAACGGATCTGTCATTACGCCTTCCGGCCCCTCCATCGTCAATACGCCTAACCCGCTTACTTGCGAAGGTACGCGTACGTACACCTGGACTTACGCCTGCGGAAGTACTTCTTCCACCTGGAGTTTCGTCTACACCATTGAGCGCAATCCGTTTACAGTACCCACCAACGGCGCCGCTACCGTAAACAACCCGGCTTTGGCCACACAGCCTGTGCCGCCAATGGTGTCGAGCGCCTGCGGTGAAACGCTGACTCCTTCAGGGCCTATTGTGACGAATAGCCCGGACCCTGTTACCTGCACGGGTACACGCACGTACACCTGGACTTATACCGATTGCGAAAACAATATGGCGACCTGGAGTTTTGTCTATACCATCATAGACAATACGCCGCCGACGGTAACCGCCGGTTCCATCGCGGCATGTTATCCGACAGTAGCAGCAGCTCAGGCAGCTGCCCTGGCGGCTACTTCGGCCACTGACAACTGTTCGGGTACGCTGACAGAAACAGTTGCCACGACTGGTACATGCTCAGCAGTGGTAACGGTAACCACTACCGACGCCAATAGCAACGCTGCTTCTGTGACTTACAATACCCGTATCGACAATACGCCGCCAACGTTGGTGTGCAAAAACTCAACCGTATTTCTGGGGGGCAATGGCAGCTACACGCTGACGCAAGCCGACGTATTTAATGCCGGCGCTTCTTCAGACAACTGCCCGGGTACGCTGACAGTCACCAATATTTTACCGGCAACTGTCAACTGCAGCCAGCTCAACCAGACGATCCCGGTTACTGTTACGGTACAGGACGGCTGCGGCAATGTGGCCACTTGCACGGCTCAAATTACCGTTCAGGTGGGCACGGCACTGCCTTCGGGCTGGAGCACCGGCAATACCGGAACCGGTTCGGGTAGCGCAGGGTACAATCCCTGTGTGCCTGGTGGCCAGTTTACCGTTGCTTCTACAGGCTTTATTTCCAGCCTTACCGGCGAAGCCATCCAGGAAGCTTACCAGAATATCTGTGGCAATACGACCATTACCGTCCGCGTAGCCGGCCTTACCGGTGGCGGCTGGGCAGGCATTACCCTGCGCGAAAGCTTAGCTTCGGGTTCTAAAATGGTAGCTCTGAAAACCCAGCTGACCAATTCTGTACGTCGGGAACACCGCAGTGTCACCAATGGCCTCAAAACCACTCAGACCCTGCCCTTACCGCAGATCGCAGAATGGCTCCGCATACAGCGCTCAGGCAATATCTTTACGTTCTCTGTTTCGCCCAACGGAATCAACTGGAGCCCGGCGGGTACGGTCACCCTGGCGCTCAACAACTGCTTACTCGTAGGTTTGTTTGCAGAAAGCATCAATGTCAACACGACAACAACGGCGGTGTTTGGCAATGTGACCATCAGCGGCGGTGTTGCGCCTCTGGCTGGCGACACGAGCAACGGAGTTGACGAAGCCACCCATCAGCAACCGGAGTTCAGCGTATATCCTAACCCGACTACCGGTGTAGTGACGGTGGATCTCAGTGGATACGCTTTCCGCGAAACGGTGCGTTTGCAGGTCTTCAATACCAACGGCCAGCCGATCCACAACCTTGAGCTGAACAATTTGGAAACCGCGACGCAAAGACTCGATCTTTCGACGCTTCCAAATGGCGTTTACCTGATCCGCATTCAATCGGACGGACTTCCCGACGCCATTAGCCGGGTTGTACTGCACAGCGGTGGCTATGGGAAATAATTGATATCTTTCTTTAGAGTCTGACAACTCTGTTATGTGAAGGCCCAAAATTGGTTGTTTACGTGAGTAAACTCCCACTTTTGGGTCTTCGCATTTCAAGGCTATCGAACGCTGAGGCGAAGGTGTTTTTTACAAGAGCAAAACAACAAAACGGATGGGCAGTGAACCCATATTGGCTCAGGTTGCCCCTGTTTTTTCTGGGTTAAAAAGTATATTTACAACGCGTTCTGTTTATAAGGCCGACTGTTTTGTTTATTGCATTTATAATCAATAGGTTATCTTCAAAGCTAAACCGCAAAACCATGAAAGGTTACACCAAATTCCCGATCACAGCAACCGACACCCGCTTTCCGAGCTTTTTGCAGGGGTTCAACAGGCGGTGGTTTGCCGGTTGCTGCGAAGCCGTGTACGTTTGTTACGATGCAGCCGGTACTGCGGCCGCGCTTGATGAAGCCATTGGCCTTTACGGCAAGAATGTTAAGATCAAAAGCGGCGGGCACTGCTATGAAAATTTTGTATTCAGTGGTGAAACCCAGGCAATTATTGATGTGTCGGCCATGAATGCCTGCGGCTATGATCCTGAAAAAGGGTATTATCTGGATTCTGGAGGCACCAACTGGAGCGCTTTTAACAGCCTGTTCAGGGACTATGGCAAAGTATTGCCGGCTGGTTCCTGCTATTCTGTGGGCTTGGGCGGGCATATTTGTGGAGGGGGCTACGGACTTTTGTCCAGACTCAATGGACTTACGGTTGACTGGCTTACGGGCGTTGAGGTTGTGGTGAAAGACGATGCTGACAAACCGGCATCGGTCATATACGTATCTAAAGATTCTCAAAACAAGGACGAGCAGAACCTTTATTGGGCGCACCTGGGTGGCGGAGGCGGCAATTTTGGCGTCATTACCCGGTATTTTTTCAAGGACTTACCGGATAGCCCCAGTGCTGCATTTCTCACCCAAATGAGTATTGACTGGAGCGTTATTACGCCCGATGTGCTGGCACAGCTGCTGGACTTTTTCACTGCGCTCGCTAATGATCCCGACAATTGGCGGCAATTTGGCATTTTCGCATTGCACCACAAAGCACATGGAGAAATCGTAATGACCATCCAAACGGCTGTTCTTCAACATGAGGACCCTGAGGTGATCAAGTCCATCTATGTTGACCACTTGCTGGACAGGATTGGCAATTTGGCGGCCTATAAACTTACGTCCAAACCTGCGGTGACGAGCCTTGGCGGTTTTATACAGCCCGCAGCCCATACCCTTCAATACACCTTTTATGAAGCGGTGCAAAACTTGAATGGTTCCGGGTTTAACCAGCGGGGCAAATATAAATCGGCCTACATGCGCAAAGGGTTCCCAATGGATCAGGTCAATGTCATGTATAAACACCTCACCCAAACAGCAAATGTTGACCTGAGTAGCTGCCTGTTGCAGGTAGATACTTACGGAGGGAAGATAAACACCATAGCGTCCGATGCTACTGCAATACCCCAGCGGTCTTCTGTTTTAAAACTGCAATACCAGGCTTATTGGTCGCTGGAAAAGAACGATGCCGACTACCTTGGATGGATCCGCGATTTTTATACCGAGATGTACGCTGCTACCGGTGGTACGCCCAACCCTGAATGTGACGCTTCAAATAATGTAGACGGCTGTTATTTCAATTATCCCGATTCAGACCTCAACGAATTTGGCGGACTTGATGCGGCATTGAAACTGTATTTTGGAAATAACCTCAACCGCTTGAAACAGGTGAAACAACGGTGGGATCCCAATAATTACTTCAATAGTTTTCAGTCAATTCCGGTTGGAGATAACATCATATGAACGCTATACTGAGGGCGCACCATCCTGACCCGCTCGCGACCAACCTGTCACCCGTCAAAAGCGCTCGCTCGTTGCGACCTCTGGTACAATGTCGTCGACTTAACGAATCATAACCACGATACCGCCGAGCGTAGGCAGTGCATAAAAGCAGTGAATAAACTCGACACACCATGTTCTAAAAACGAGCTTGTCAGCATTTCATTGGAACCTGCAATCCTGTCGCATGGAGTCGCCATACAGCGCCCCGAAAGGCGGATCGGCTCGCGGTGGGCTGATTTGTGGGAGAGGGTGCCTATTTTTGCCTTTCAGGTATCGTTGAGTCGGTTTATTAGGGATCAGCAGCCAGATACAACTGTGCTTTATGTCTGAAAATAAGGCAAAAATCAGCGGCGAGCCGAGGAGCCAACCTGACCCCAGACTATAGATGAAACTGTCAGTTTTCTCTTCTTTCAGGTTTGAAAACCAGGGCGCATTATGGTGACAAGCCTTTTTGCTTACTTTTTGGGTCAAAAAGTAAGATGAAATCAGACGCAATGACCAACTGGCTAAATTCCAGCAGAACTTCAGGCAAATGCGCAGACAAAATATGCACTGCCTACGCTCGGCGGTAAAGTGGTTGAAGGGGAATAGCCCCCGATGCAATCGGGGGCTATTCATATTTGACCCTTGCAGGGTCTTTCACAGCGCTAAGTTGACGACATTAGACATTGAACCCAAGAGGTTGCCACGAGCAACGCCGTTTTAAAATGAAGCGGGTGGAAAGTAATGGAGCTTGGGCACGAGCGGGGAATGTTATCCTGCGCTTTTGTTATTTTTAAAATGGGTAAAATCTCCAGGTTCTATGCCTTCATAATGCGGTATAAACCGGATAATATGGTCGAAATTTTTAAACTCTGACTGTGCATGCGTGGTGGTCACAATGACCGCGCGGGCGCCAGCTCTTCGTGCCGCGTCTGCCCCCGTCAGGCTGTCCTCGAAAATCAGGCACTCAGCCGCCGAAAGTTGCAGGGAGGCAGCAGCCTTTTCAAAAATCTCCGGATCGGGTTTGCCCTTCGAAACGCTTTTGGCATCAAAAACCCCGGAGAAATAAGCGCGCAGGTTCAACTGGTCCAGCACAAAGTCCACGTTCTCTGTTGGAGCGGCCGTTCCAATCGCCATCGGAATACCGGCAGTTTTTGCTTTTTCCAAAAAAGCATCCAAACCAGGGATAAGCCGAAGTTCGGGGAGGAAAATTTCCCGATAAGCCGCCTCCTTTTCATAAGAAATCTGGCGGCGCTCTTCGACAGTAAAGCGGTCGCCGAAGATCCTTTCCAAAATTTCCTCGTTGATGCCGTGGATTTTCTCTTTGACTTCCTCCAGGCTCAATTCCAGCCCAAGTTCTGCCAGTTTGCGCTGCCACGCCCGGTGGTGAACCATCATGTTGTCCACCATCGTGCCATCCATGTCGAAAATAATTCCTTTGTACCCTGACATCGGCTAAAGTTGGTAAGTTGTCAATTTAAAATTTGTTTGGTGGGGCGTTTTTCGCTGGGCACTAAGGTCCTAAATTTTCAATCATCAATCATCTCTTATCTATCCTCATTTTTGTGGCCCCGGCAGGAAACCCTAAAGTTTTAAAAAAAAATATTCCCAACAGTTTATAAACGTGCCCGTTTTGGGATTGGATGGGGAGGTGAAGATTATTTGTTGGAAGCGGCCAGTTCTGCATACACCGCCACCAATTCTGCCAACAACGAAACGCTGAGCATCGTATCTCCAGGCGGACAGGCATCGGGCCAGGTTAGATTTATTAAGCCATCCTAAAACAAACCTACGGCTTAAACCGCTCCTGATTATGATAGTTCAGAAATTCAATATCGGGCAAAAACCTATCCGGCAACTGGATCTCTCTCCCTTGGTATTTGATAAAATTGTCCTCAACTGATGTCAGCTTTTTTTGCTTCATCAGAACGGAAGATACCCTTATCCTATAATCCTGATCAATCGTAATCAGACCATGCTCAAATGCTTTGTCATGCAAGGCATTCATCAATATGCCATTCCTGGGGTTAAGCCGATTTTTCTCATCAAGACTCCATGGTCTGATATGTCCGGCAACAAGAAATTCAGGCTGTTGCATGCCTGTTACACAGCAGGTAGAATTGTAAGACGCCAAAATTGCGCTCCTGAAAAAAGATTGATTAACTCGAACTTTGACTAACTGCACCCTCTCTTTTCCCTCTTTAGGAAGTTCGGCTTCAGAAATTTGATTGATGACCTCGATTGGCTTCTTTTCAAACTTGGCCAAAAGCACCTCGCTTTCGTATGGCAACGTATCCCAGTTGCTGAAAAATTCATCCCAGATTTGCTTATCCAACTTACTGGTATTTGAAGCTCCTTTTATGCCCCTTGCTTGTAGGCTGGGATCTAAGCTCGCGAAATTGACCAGCTTAAACGCTACGGAGCCTGGCGTTCGGCCGATCAAGTTGGATAAGTGTATAATATCCGGGTTGCGATAATGGAGTTTTCCAAAAGGCAATTTGCAATATAAATTGATGGCAAGAATTAACTCATCACGCATCCATAGTTTTTGTCCCTCCTTCATAATCGTACTATTCTTTGTCGTCGCCTACTACGAACTCAAATTTACAAAAAGGAAACAAACATGCATGGACTTGTACTTTTGCCATCGTATGAGACAGGTCAAGCAAAACACCTGTTCTTGCCCCACATTTAGGACAACACGTCGGCTGATCTGAATATAAGAAAATTTTACTAAAATTTATCATGCTGCGCTCAATTCAGGTTAAACCACTATAAAAATCGCTTTAATTCTTCACATCACCCTTGCTTTTGATCGCCTGCATGGGTTTCCGGCGCTGGTCTTTTGTGTGTACATCCATGCAGAAGCAATTGAGCGGGTTAATAAATATTTTGTTTTAGGCACGCGGATTGCAAATCCGCGCGAGCGAGCATAGGAAATACTTTATGCGAGCTGGGGTCAAGCTACTGAAAACCAACAATGGTCGCTTAGGCGCTTTTAACAGCAGGTTTTTAGTCTATTCCAAGTGTTTTATGCATTTCATGCCATTCTTTTCCGAATTGAATGCTTTCTAAGGCAGCTTTTCGTTTGTCTTCGGGTAAACAATCGATACAGGTTGGATACTGAATTCCTTTATAATGCTGTTTACATTTAGGACATAATTCCATTTTTTTTATATCAAAATTATACGCACATTTTTTACAAGCAGTTATTGCGTCTTCAAATGAAAGATACTTAATGCAATCATCTAGATGAAGCAAAAATGCCTCTTTTTCAATTGTTTCAGAATCTTTATTTTTTGCACATTCTCTTTGCATCCAATATTTAACACTTGACAAATTGTTCTTATTTCTCCATTTATCCTTTGATACGAAACATTTATCTACAACTTCGTAAGCATCCTCATTTTCATAAAAAATAGAGATGAGCTCATTTACAGATCTATAAATTGCTTCATCAAATTCGTGCTTACAATCAGCACAACGATATTTTGGAGTTTTTCTTACCCTTTCGCTTGGATTTTTACTCATACAATTTGGACACAATAAAACAGGAATATAATCATGATTTTTTAGTACGTAATCAGTAAACTCAGATTTATTTATTTCTGGATTCGTGTCTATGTGGTCTTTGGTATATTTTCTTGTTATTTCTCTTAGATATTCCGAGTATTTTCTTGGATGAGAAAGATGCTGTATAGTTAATGTCTCAGTGCCAGAGCATATTTCACATTTGTCTTTGAGAAATTTGGGTCTTCTTTCTTGCCAGTCTTTTGTGTTCCAAGATCGTTGTCCTTCTTTTAAGCCACCCCAAAATTGAGACTTCGCGAGTTCTAACTGAATTTCGCCATTTGCCAATTTGTTCCGAAGATCTATGAGTTCGTTATATGTCAACATTTTCTTCTTGCTGATAGATTACACATGCGTTCTGTTAAAATTGCTGCCAACACTGATTCCCCACAACACCAGCTATTATATTATAACCCTCCTTGCCCATTTCAATACCCGCCATTGCGACGATATTCTGAATAAGCCTTCAGGCAACCTCAAAAAGCAACCTACCTACCCCCCAGCCAAGCGGATCCCTGACCTGCAGCCCAAAAACTGTTATACAAAAAACCACTTCCCCCCATTTCTGGTCACCCCATTTGTTATCAAATCAAAAACCCTTTTCCATACTGCTGCCTCATCTTGAAGCTGATCCCTCAGTTCCTTTTTCTTTAAGACTACCGCTCTGGAGAGCGGAAGACAGCACGCGACGGATTGCAAATCCGCGCGAGCAAAGTCAAGTTTTAGAACACGCTATGCGAGCGGGATAGTAACTGGATTAAAGCGATTGAGATTAACTACTTAGTAACGCTTAGTCTCTTAGTAAGTTCCAAGCTACCAGAAGGGTGCCAACGAGTAAGCAAGCTGAAATACTCAATACAGAACCTATAGTAGGGGCAGTAGAATCGCCTACCATGCCTAAAATTTCTTGCACTGCTGATCCTAAAAAAACACCACCAACAGCACCTAATATACCTTTGAATTTTCCTTTCCTTTTTGTAACCAGATAAGCGCTGGCCTTGTCAACATGACTGGCAGATACGTTATCTACTTTGTCCCTTTTGGAGTTTTTCACAGACTCGTTTACAATATCATTGATATATACAGTAATATTCTGTGTAAGGGCTTTGAAGGCTTTTTTAGAAAAAGAAGATTGGAAAGCGGCATTTTCTAAAGAAGTATTGGCTGCTTCTGCTAGTAAATACCTAAGTTTATTTAAATCTATGCCTTCAATACTATCTCCAAATTCTACAGTTATAGTAGAGGGTTTTGTATGTTTTCCGTCTTTCGAATCTTCCATAGATTAGGATTAAGTCTTTGTAATACTCTCTTCGATTATAGAAGTATAGGTCTTGATTAAAGTTGATTTTAATTTTTCTACTTTTTCATCCTTTTTTCGTTTTTTTATAGCAAAAAGGAACTGGAACAACAGGAGTATAAAAAATATTAATGGAATTACTATGCTCAATAGAAATGCTAATCCTTTTGTGCTATCTGGGACTGATTGATTCCCAAATATTTTTCCTATTGCATCTGCTATATCAAGACTACTAATTAATAATGAAATAGTAATTATGAAGGGTCCTAATATTGAAATTTTATCAAAAGAAATTAAAAAATGGGCTTTACTATGCTCATGGGCTTTGCCGACTACTTTTGGCTTTCCCTCTATTACTTTAGTCTTTTGCATATGTCAGTGATTTAAAGGTGTACTGACTTTGTAGGACTTATGCATTTAAGCTATTTTAAACTTTATAGCATGCACGCAATAGCCCCTATAACCAAAAGCCCTTTATGGTGCAAGCTGTTTGCCTAAAGGAGTTAATTTAAGGGGCTCCTACTCTATCTTTATCCCAAACTTAACGTAGTATGGCAGACAAAGTTACCTAATTAAATTGAAAAAGTCAAATTTTTTTATCAACATTTCTCTCTTTAATTGACAGAAAACAACATTCAACTTATTGATTTTCAATAAATATTACAGTTAAAAAAATCCTTCCAAAGGGTAGACAAATTTCGACTAAAGTCGTTCTACGAACAATACTCTATTTTTCGCAATTCCCTTCATTGCATTTATAGGGCATTTCGTATTAACTGTTAACACTCCCTACCTGGCACCCGCATATATCTAAAAGCTGAGGCGGGAAAACTGTTATCAAAAAAAAACACCGCCACCACCCATTCCTGGTCAACGCAATTGTTATCAAATCAAAAGCCCCTATTACATTCATCTCTTTAAGACTACCGCTCAGGAGAGCGGAAGACAAGCCGCGACGGATTGCAAATCCTCGCGAGCAAAGCCGGGGTTTAGAACACGCTATGCGAGCGGGGGTAAATACCATAAGTCAGCATTAGGAATTTAACCCTTCCTTAGATAATAGTTCAAAGAAATGAAAACCACCAACCCTGCAAAGAAGCCTATTATAGAGTAGTTGGTAAATGAATGACCAGAAGCGTAAAATGGATGTTGAATAAATACAATTCCTATACAATCAACAAGCCAAAACACCATTGAAACGGCAATAACTACCCTTACCTTATTTTCGAAATCTTCATCAGATGTAGTTTCATCTATCATTGAAAGTAAATAACTTAAAAACCCGAGTATGGGCAAACAAGACAAGCATATTGCTAATCCAAAATTGAAAGACCAGTCTAAACGAATAGAATCTTTTGTTTCTCTGTCTTTTAAGAAGTCCATTGCAAATAGCACAAGTGCAGTATTTATGGCAATTAGGCCAGTTGTAACATACAAGG
>JABWAJ010000714.1 GCA_013361075.1 Saprospiraceae bacterium
CCGGATCTATTGCTTCGGGCAATTTTATGGTGCAAAAAATTGGAGACTGGGTCAGCCGTCGCTGGTTCCGGCTTTTTTTGCTTTTTTTGTTTGGGTACGTCTTTTTCTGTAAAGACATCAGTATTTCAGTAGGCATGAACACGGCTGGTCAGCTCAATCACAAGGGAACTGGCAGCATTGAATCGCCCGTATTGCCCACAGCTTATCACGAAAAAGGCACGGACAAAGCTCCTGAAACACGACCGCCTGCAGGCAAAAAATGGCAGGACCGACGTGCAAATACCTTTTCGAACCTGACTTTTGTTCTTAGTCCGGACTATGGAGAACGCAAAGGGCTGGATCCGGCCATTGCCAGAGAAAAAGTACAGGCTTGCAAAGACTACGTTACGCGCTATGCGGCAACAGCCATGAAGGAAAAAGAAGTATTTGGAATTCCGGCCAGCATCACCCTGGCCCAGGGTTTGCTGGAGTCCAATGCAGGCAACAGCCGCCTTTCGGTAGAATCCAACAACCATTTTGGGATCAAATGCCGTTCAAAGTGCCGTGGATGTACCTGCCGGAATTACACCGACGACGATGTTTACGACATGTTCCGGGTGTTTGAATCCCCCTGGGAAAGCTTTCGGGAGCATTCCAAATTGCTGGATAGTGCCCGGTACCGGCATTTGAAAAAATTGGGAAGCACTGATTATAAAGGATGGGCCTACGGTTTGAAACGGGCAGGTTATGCTACCGATAAACGGTATGCCGAAAAACTCATCCAGATCATTGATTTCCTTGACTTACACCAGTACGATGAATGAACTGCACTATTCGATGGCCATCATGGCTTCTTCCCACGAAGCAACAGCTGTAGACAATTCCTTTTTTTTCTGTTCGTAACGTGCCATAAAAGACGGATAATCCGAGGCTTCATAAACAGCAGGCTCTGCCATTTTTTCTTCCATCTCTGAAATTTCCTTCTCCAGCGTTTCAACCCGTCTTTCGGCGTTTTGAATGGAGCGCATCAGGCGTTTGCGCTCTTCCCGGTCAAGTTCTTTTTTAGGCCCGGCTCCGTTGGACGAACCGTTGATGGTGCTCATTTCAACCTGCCGCATGTTGTCCAGGGCTCGTTTTTCCAGAAAAGCGTTCACATCGCCGATGTGGTCGTAAAGCTGGCGGTCTCTGAACTCGAGGGTGCGATTGGTCAGGCCGCTCAGGAATTCGCGGTCGTGACTGACTACAATCAGAGAGCCGTCGTAATCGGCCAGTGCTTGTTTCAACACGTCTTTGGAGAGCATGTCCAGGTGGTTGGTAGGTTCATCCAAAACCAGTAAATTGAAAGGGCGCAGCAACATACAGGCCAGGGCCAGGCGTGCGCGCTCACCACCGGAAAGTACCGATACTTTTTTATCTACATCTTCTCCGCTAAACAAAAAGGCACCCAGGATCGCACGCAGTTTGGTGCGCATTTCCGGGGGCGAAAAGCCTTCCATAGTTTCGAGCAGGGTCAGGTTGGATTGCAGGGTTTCCGACTGGTTTTGGGCATAGTAGCCGATTTGAACATTATGTCCTAAAGTGAGTTGACCGCCGCTGGAAGCAATTTCGTTTACAATGATTTTCGCCAGTGTAGTTTTCCCCTGCCCGTTTTGGCCAACGAAAGCAACCCGGTCGCCCCGATCCAGTTTAAAATACACTTTGTCGAGTACGGTCAGTTTGTCATAGCGCTTTTCTAAGTTAATGGCTTCTACGACTACCTGCCCGGAGCGTGGTGCCGGCGGAAAACGCAGGTTCATGACTGCTGTGTCAGAATCGTCTATTTCTATGCGCTCAATTTTATTCAGTTGCTTCTGCATGGATTGGGCCATGCTTGTTTTGGAGGCTTTTGCCATAAACCGGGCGATGGTGCGCTCTTTTTGGGCAATGTTGCGCTGCTGGTTTTCGTAAGCCGACAGTTGTTTTTCCAGGCGTTCGGCCCGCATTTCCACATATTTGCTGTAAGGCGCTTTGTAATCAAACGCTTTGCCCAATTCGATCTCCACAGTACGTTCGGTGGTATTGTCGAGGAATTGCTTATCGTGCGAAATGAT
>JABWAJ010000715.1 GCA_013361075.1 Saprospiraceae bacterium
TTGGAAAAAAGAAGGCAAATGCTTCCGCTTATTTCACGAAATGGCCGGTAACGTACAAAAAGAGGCATTTTACCCGAAAATTGCTGCCTGCCTGCCAAACCTCTATCGGTATTTTTATGGTCTGTGATCTGCCCGGAGCCTTCCTTTATCTAAAATAATCAACCCATTACACAGGAATCAATAACTTTCGGCTTCTTAAGAAAATAACTCATTATGGCTCAATTTTTCAAGTTTTTACTGGCATCCTGCCTTGGCGTTACGATCGCTTTGGCAATTCTTTTTTTCGGCACTATTGCTATTTTCGGAGCAATGGCCAGCCAGGGAAACGTCCCCAAACCCGTATCAGACAACTCTGTGCTCCGGATTACTTTTGACAATACGATTCCTGAAAAGACCAATAATCTGGAAATGGATCCTTTTGATTTTGCGAATGACCAGATCCTTGGTGTTCACGACATCATCAAATCCATAGAACATGCTAAAACGGATGATCGAATCAAAGGCATTCTGATTGAAGCCGACGGAATCACAGCCGGATTTACGACAACGGGTGCTGTTCGCAAGGCGCTTGCAGATTTCAAAACCAGTGGAAAGTTCATCATTGCTTATTCCGACTACTACACACAGGGCGCGTACTATATGGTTTCAGTTGCCGATGAAATTTATCTGAACCCTCTGGGCATGGTTGATTTCCGCGGATTTGCAGCACAGGTACCCTTTTTCAAGGACATGCTCGATCGCCTCGGCATCAGCATGCAGGTATTTTACGCAGGAAAATTCAAAAGTGCAACCGAACCCTACCGCCGCAACAACATGTCAGAGGAAAACAAACTCCAATTGCGGGAATACCTCAATGAACTGTATGCTGTCATGCTCAACGAGATCAGTGAATCGAGGGGGGTAAGTGTCGCTGATTTACGAAAAGCTGCGGATAGTTATGCCGCCAATGACCCCGAAGCTGCCGTCAAGTTGGATCTTGTCGATGCTGTTGGCTACCGGGATGATGCCCTGCAGGACATCCGCGAGCGGTTGGGTATGGAAAGCGATAAACAGATCAATACCATCTCCCTCGAAGATTATTCCCGATCCGTAGGGGGCTCTGGCAGTGGCAGCGACAAAATTGCAGTGGTATATGCTGAAGGGACTATACTTGACGGCAAAGGAGACCTTGGTTCGGTAGGCAGCGAACGCTACACCAAAATCATTAACAAAATCCGGAAAGACGATAACATAAAAGCAGTGGTATTGCGCATCAACTCCCCGGGGGGAAGCGCCATTGCGTCTGAAAACATTTGGCGCGAACTCAGTTTGCTGCGGGAAACAGACAAACCGGTGATTGCCTCAATGGGCGATTATGCAGCTTCCGGAGGGTACTACATCGCCTGTATGGCAGACTCTATTTATGCGGAACCCACTACACTAACCGGTTCGATCGGGGTATTTAACATCATCCCCAGCGCTCAAAAAATGCTGGCCGACAAAGCAGGCATCCGGTTTGATACCGTCAAAACCGGACGCTATGCCACAGGCATTTCTCCTTTCTACGACCTGACAGAGGATGAAAAGCAAATCATTCAGCTCCGAACAGATCAAACCTATGACATTTTTCTCCGTCGGGTTGCGGAAGGCCGCAAGATGGAAAAAGGGAAAGTGCACGAAATCGCACAAGGCCGCGTGTGGACAGGCATGACTGCGGAAAAAATTGGCCTTGTTGATGAAATTGGGGGCCTGAATAAAGCCATTGAAACAGCAGCACGGATGGCAGGGCTTGAAGATTACCGCCTCACAGAGTACCCCCAAACCAAAGAGCCCATTGAACAGTTTTTCGACCGTTTTATGGATGAAGAAGAACCTTATTCCAGCGTCCTGTTGCGCAAACAACTGGGTGCGTGGTACCCTTACTACCGCTATTTTGAGGACATTCAAAACTCACACGGCATGCAGGCGCGCCTGCCGTTTGTATTGCAGTTTCAATAACCGTTCAACACTGCGAACAGCATGTAAAGGCCAGTAAGCAAAGGGCAAAAGGGAATTTTTTATTCCGGAAAATGGAAAAAGATTGCC
>JABWAJ010000121.1 GCA_013361075.1 Saprospiraceae bacterium
GCATCCAGGTTGCCGAGGCGAAGTTCCTTCGCCAACCCGAGTTTGATGCGGGCAACTGCATCGGTGATCTTGCGCGTCACAAACTCAAGTCCGCGACGCGGCGATTCGTGATTGAACAGAATCCCCGACACGGCAAACATGTCATAGCTTTCGCGGTAGTTCACGGTGATGAAATGTCCGTACACTTTCGCAACACCGTACGGACTGCGGGGGTAGAACGGCGTCTTTTCAGTCTGTGGAATTTCCAGAACCTTGCCGAACATCTCACTGCTGCTTGCCTGATAGAACTTGATCTTCCGGTTCATCAAGCGGATTGCTTCGAGCATCTTTGTAACGCCGAGAGCCGTGAACTCTCCGGTGAGTGCGGGCTGAATCCAGGATGTCGGCACGAACGACTGTGCAGCCAGATTGTAGATCTCATCGGGCTGCGCCTCTTCGATCAGATCAATCAGTGAAAGCTGGTCAAGCAAATCAGCCTGTGCAATCTTGATTTTGGTACGAAGATGTTCGATTCGCTCGAAGTTCTCTGTACTTGCACGACGGACCATTCCCGTCACCTGATATCCCTTTGCGAGAAGCAGTTCCGCCAGATAGGAACCATCCTGACCGGTAACTCCGGTAATGAGGGCTTTTTTCATCACTTCTCTGCATTCCCGGCGTTCAAAATATTGCTCTAAATCTTCACTCGCCAGTTTTCCGGCATAATTATCAGGGTCATCGTCCTGGATTCGATTACCTTTAATCTTTAGGGCAGCATACCGGGTGGATTTGGTCAAATAAGTTTTAAAAGACGCCTTTTGCAAAAAATCTTCCGGTGCGCTACTGCGAATTCGCCTGTCTATGCCAACCACAGCAATAGAGTAGGCTTCTCTGGCTTCGTCAGGGCTACAGTTACAGGTTTTTACAGTGGTGTTCAGGACATATGCTCCCCAACTGCGGGTGATTTCCTTCCATGCGCTCTCCCGATACGCCCCTCCTGTCCGGATGGCGGCCATTAATTCTGCTTCGTCTGGAACTGGTGGTTGGTTTTTCATACATTAGAGTAGAAAAAGATAAAACAGGCATCCAGTGCTAAGCCTGATTTTTTCATCTTGCTTGTAAAAATAGAAATCTTTTGACAATGAGGCTATAAGGAAGATCCGTGGCTCCATTTTTTTACTGCGGGTATCTGTTCACCACAAAAAGAAGTTCTTATGAAAAAACTGATTTCATTTTTGGTATGGATGCTTATCTCTATTTCCCTTGTCGGGCAATCGGTTGATTCTCTGAGTGCTATCCGGCAAGTGGATAGCCTGGTCGCTCTGGCTCGTAAGTACATCACTAACGGAAACTTTGATGAAGCACTAAAAATTGTAGAATCGGCAAAAGCAAAAGCTGAGTTCTCTATTGGTGAAAAAAGCGTCGAATACGGTACCTGTGCCTCTTTTTTGGGAACCATATTTTTTCAAAAAAGAGACTTTGCTAAGGCTGAATCCTGGTACTTAAAATGCATAGAAGTGAGAGAAAAAGTATTGGGTCGTGAGCACTTGCACTATGCTGCCTCTTTGCATAATCTTGGCAATCTGTACCTTGAATCAAATCAGTTTGAAAAAGCATTATTGTTCCTGACGGAAGGAAAAGAAATACGTGAAAAAATCATTGGAAAAGTATACCCCGAGTATGTCCAAAGCATAAATGGCCTGGCCGATTTGTATTACCGATCGGGGCAGTACGAAAAATCAGCTTCTTTTTATTCGGAATCCAGAGCCATCAACGAAAAAACACATGGAAAAAACCATTCGGCATATCTTTTTACGGCAAATGCATTGGCCAATATTTATGTAAAAACAGGAGATTATGAAAAAGCAGAGGTTGCCTTCATGGAAATCAAAGGTGTTTTAGAAAACAACCAGGGAAAGTCCGGCAAGGATTATGCGGCGTGTCTGAATAACCTTTCCAATTTGTATGAGGCAATGGGACGGTATGAAGAAGCCATGAATCTGCTGATCGAAGCTATAGAAATTTGGGCCAGTCAGGTTGGAAGAATGCATGAAAATTACGGACAAAGCATCAATAACCTTGCTAATATTTATCATAAATTATGCTATTTTGAAAAGGCCGAAAAATTACACCTTGAAGCAAAAGACCTTTATCTGAATAAATTTGGAGAGTCGCATCCGCTTTATGCAAGGAGCCTTATCAATCTTGCTACTTTGTACACCAATCTTGGGCGCTTTGAAGAAGCTGAGCCGCTATGCACCACGGGGCTTGCGATTTGGGGCAAGGTGTATAATAAGCAGCACCCCGACTACATAAAAGGCCTCATCAATCTTGGGAATTTGTATTTTATATTGCTTCAATACAACAAAGCTGAATTGATTTTTAATGAAGCAAAAAGTATTCTTGAAAAAATGGAAGGCCCGAGCCCTGTAGAAGCTCCTGCGCTCTTAAGAGGGCTTGCTGCGGTTTATCTAAGGACAGCAAGGCCGGAACTTGCCGAACAATTGTTTATAGAATCCAATCGGATTAAGGAGGAAAATTTAGGCAAAGAACATCCTCAATACGCTGAGGGGATTGACAATCTTGCGGTGCTCTATACGGAATCAAAAGATTATGACAAAGCTGAAAAGCTCCATCTTGAAGCAAAAGAAATTCGGGAGAAGAGACTGGGAAAACACCATCCCGATTATGCCACCAGTTTGAATAACCTTGGCGTTCTGTATATGAACAAGGGCGAATACCACAAAGCAGCGGCATTGTTTCATGAAGCTAAAAACATTGTCGAAAACGCGCTGGGAGTTTTGCATCCGGACTACGCAAAAAAGCTGGAAAATCTTGCGCAACTGTACATCCGTTCAGGCGAATATGATCAGGCAGAACCCATCCTTATGGCGTTTGAAAAATGCAGAAAAGCTTATCTTCAGAAAAGTGCCACTTACCTGACCGTACAGGAAATTCAGAATTTGAGCAATGACATCCAGGAAGAAACCAGCCGCTTTTTTGCATTCACTCAATTGGTTCAGTCTCCTGACCTGATTATGGCTGCCTGGGACATCGCTCTTTATCATAAAGGCGCTTTGCTTGAAAATGCTCTTGCCTTGAAAAATGCAGTTGTGCATAGTGCTGACAGTGTGATTCAGGAAAAGTATGAAAATTGGTGCAGTTATCAACGCCTGCTGGCTAAAGAAGAAAGCAAACCCTTTGACGAACAAAAAGATGTTCCAATGCTAAAAGAAAAAGTGAACCTGGTTGAAAAGGAATTGATGCGGGCAGTTCCGGGGTTTGCGGCAACTCTGGGGCAAATAACGTGGAAAGAAGTCCAACAATGCCTTCGGGATGGAGAGGCGGCAGTCGAATTTCTTTCTTATCAAACGATAGCGTCTGATAGTATCATGTATGCGGCAATGGTGCTACGGCCTAATGATCCATATCCGGTTTTTGTGCCTTTATGTGAAGAAAAACAATTGGTCAGACTTGTACAACGATCCGGCAGAAAAACTGCGGAGTACTATTGGGCCATGTACCAGGCCGATCAGGCAGGGGAACCATCTCTGCGCGAATTAATTTGGGCCCCCATTGAGCATCTGCTCCCGGCTGGGGGTACTGTTTATTATAGTCCTTCCGGCCTCTTGCACCGACTTAACCCAGGAGCCATTCAACTGAAAAAGAACCTTTCACTGCTTAAAAACCTCAAATTGGTTCGCCTCGGATCTACGCGGCAGTTGTGCATGCCCCGGGAAAACAAATTGGGCAATAACCGGAGTGTTCTTTTTGGTGGTATCCGTTTTGAAGCCGATAGCTTGTTTCTGACCCAAGCTCCTCGGGAAAGTAGCCAGCCTTCGGGCAACTATCGCGGACTTTTTACGCATACGGATAGCCTTTTGCGTGGCGGCAGTTGGCAATTCCTGCCGTTTACCCAGCAGGAAGTGAATTCGATCGGGCAAAAATTGAGGCAACGAGGCTTTGAAACCACGATCTATTCCGGTATTGCTGCAACAGAGGAAACTTTCCGGGAATTGGGAACAAGGGGCCGTCCTTCGCCAAAAATCATCCACTTAGCAACACATGGCTATTTTTTTCCTGATGTCAAAACGACGAAAGCCCCACAAATGGAAGAAGCAACGGTTTTCAAAATCAGTGATCACCCCTTGATCCGGTCAGGACTTATTTTAGCCGGGGGGAATTATGCCTGGCAGACAGGCCGGCCAGTGAAGGAAAACAGGGAAGATGGCATTTTGACCGCTTATGAAATCAGTCAGATGAATCTATCTGATACTGAATTGGTTGTGCTTTCTGCCTGCGAAACGGGTTTGGGGGATGTCACAGGCAATGAAGGCGTCTTCGGCTTGCAACGGGCCTTTAAACTTGCCGGAGTACGCTACCTCATTATGAGCCTCTGGAAAGTTGATGACCGGACGACCATGCAACTGATGACCAGATTTTATGAGAACTGGCTGCAAAAAAAAATGGACATTCCTACTGCTTTTCGCACAGCGCAGCTTGAACTACAGGCTAAAGAACCAAACCCTTATTTCTGGGCGGGGTTTGTATTGATGGAATAGGAACAATGTTTCAGAAATTTAAAGGGTTTCTCTCCGGAGAGGCCCTTTTTTATTTGTGCCCGAATTTTTCTGATTTTTTTCATTTTTTTTTTTGGTTTTCAAGGATGCCTTTTTTTTATCGGTACACTCCATCTTCATAAACCGGTACAGGGAGTTTACTCCTTTTTTGCCATCAACGAAAATGCATCTTGTTTTTTCATCAAATCAAAAACTTAAAGACCATGAAAAAGTTAGCAAATGTTTTTGGCTTGTGCATCATTCTGGTGAATGCGCTGTGCGGACAAACAGAAAAAGGGAAACTTTTACTTGGGGCCTCTACGGCGGTTAATGGCGGGTTAGAAAGCTTGCTGGTCCCTAACATTCGCGGCGGCGGAGCGGGCATTAGTTTTTCTACCCTGAAAGGGGAAGACGATGAAGACGGCAGTGCAAAATCAACGAATATCGGCTTTTCGCCAATAATTGGCTACACAGTAACAAATAATCTGCTTCTGGGTATTGTTGGTTTTTGAAATAATTGCGCCTCCAGGGGGCCAAGCTGATTGATTCTGCCTGTTCAAACTGCGAATAGGATTATTCATCTAAAGAAAAACGGATAAACCATGAGAAATGCAATCCTTATTGCACTGGCATTCCTATGCACATTAAAAAGCACACTTAATGCCCAAAGCGTCACCTGTACCTTCGGCATTAGTGGAACTGACCACAGTGAAGGGCACAAAGTACTACAACTCAGCAATGGGAATTTTGCTGTCGGTGGTTTCATCAACCGGCAAGCATGCCTCCTCGTTGTAGATGCCCAATGCAACATCATCCACCAGCGCATTTTCAACGATTTGATTCCCGGGCAATCGAGAATTACCGACCTGATTGAATCACATGAAAACCAATTGATTGTGGTGGGAGATCACTGCGCTGACTGCACAACGGAATACCTCCCCAATAAATCTTTCGTATTGCAAACCGACCTGATGCTGCAGCCTGATCTGGTTACCGGCGTTAAATCCTATGGGCGTCTTGGGTGTTGCAACAACCTCCAAAATGGGATCAACAGCTTCCCGAGCATTGTACAGGGGAATGATGACAATTACCTGATGGTGAGCAATGTTGGTGTGGACGCAGGTCTGAACCCCCAGGACATTGGCGTGATGCGGTTGAATGAAAATTTGGATACCTTATGGACTAAAACCTTCCACAATGGTTTTTTTGAATCACCCACCGATGTTGAAGCTGTTGGGGATGGCTATGTACTGACTGTTCCACGGGCGTTTAGCACCCCCTATCTGGCAAAAATCAACAACGAAGGGCAACTGGTATGGTCGAAGGTCATCAACCAGGGAGTGGACCTGTACGGCCTCGAAGCAACGCATGCCGGCAATATCTATACGGCAGGGTCTTTGTTGCCCGCAGACAACCTGCAAACGGAAGTATCGGTCTGGAGCAGCGCAGGCGACCTTTTGAACAGTTTGAATTATGGCGACCCCCTCCAGGACATAGGCCGGGATATCCAGCAAGCAGACAACGGCAGGCTGGTTTCGGTGTCAACATCGGTACAACCTAACATTTTTGGCACTTATGTTCAAAGCAGGGTTCATGTAATTGATCCTTCCATACTAAATGTGTTAAACACCAGCACCGTTCCCAATCCCAATATCCTGACCAATGTTGTGGCGCAAAGCCTTACACTATCCAATTGTGATGGATCAAATTATGCCATTACCGGGTTTCAGCAAACGGTTGGCTCCACGAGGGTTCTTTTCATTCACATCCACAACGAAGAAACGGAACCTTTCGAAATTGAAGCAGGCAGTATGGAACTTTGTCCGGGTGAAAGCACCCAGTTGACGGCAATGGATGCCGACACCTATCTCTGGTCAACCGGAGAAACAACCCAAAGTATTGTGGCGAGTGCTCCCGGAACCTATAGTATTGCGGCGCAGTTGGGATGCCATCCAGCTATTGCTCAAATTACCATTACCGGGTTGAACTTACCATCCGCCAATTTTTCCACGACCATTAACGGTACTTCCGTTCAATTTAGCAACAATTCCTCATTTGGAGAATCTTTCCAATGGGATTTTGGAGATGGCATGACCGGTACTACCGATGCTCCAGCGCACCAATACGCTGCAGGTGGGAATTACGAGGTTACACTTGTTGCCTCCAATGCTTGTGGAACGGATACTACGCGGCAAACGATCGCAATCGTATTGCCTCCGGTAGCAGGCTGGTCTCAAAGTGCGGATTCGGGTTGTGAAAACTGCAGTGGTTTTTCTGTTGAATTTACGGCAACCACAACAGGAAACGGATTGAGTTATGCATGGACCTTTGAAGGCGGTATCCCTGCTACATCAACAGCAGCAAATCCGGTTGTCAGGTACACTACCGCCGGCGTATATCCTGTGACGCTGGTTGTCAGCAACAGTGCAGGATCAGGCTCCCTCACGGTGATGGAAGCGGTGACCGTCTCTCCGGCGGCTCAGGCAGATTTCGCGGCTGCTTTTGACGGATTCACGGCAGTATTTACCAACAATTCTATTCATGCAAATGACTTCCTTTGGACTTTTGGCGACGGCAGCAGCAGCACAGACCCTTCGCCTGTTCATACCTATGCCAACCCCGGCAATTATACGGTTGTGCTGGTGGCCAAAAACGAATGCGGAATACCTTCCATGCAGATCGCTTACCTGAGCATTGTTGTAGGGCTGAATGACCCCGAAGAAGGAAAAAGCGCGCAAACCTTTGTGTCGCCTAACCCGGTCAGAAACAATCAATGGCTGACCTGGAGCGGCAATACTACACCTGAAATGAGGGCTTATTGGTACGACACAACCGGTAAATTACTGAATTTCCTATCCTTCAGCGATAGTTCGCCTTCTCTGCAGGCGCCCACCCATAGTGGTGCATACCTGCTCAAAATAATCCTGGACAATGGTGTACAGTACACCTGCAAGGTCATTGTTGAGTGATTTTTGCTTTGGAGAAAGATTCCACTTCTTAATTGATTTTTTGTCTTAAAAAACAGATTATGAAAAAGGTAATAAATTTTCAGATATCCCTGCTGGCAATTATTGCTGCCATTGGCCTGCAAAATTGCGTTAGCCCCCGTTTGGTATCTACCGAACAAATCTCTGTAACGCACGAACACCGGGTACACCTGCCTCCAAAGATGTATTCGCCCGGATCATCCAATGCCATGCTGTTTGAGAAACAGGGCGACCTGACAATAGGTGTTGAAATGACGAAATCCGGAGAAAACAAAAATGAAGATCCCAATGCTCGCGTTTCGGGAATTAATATTGTGGATGGCGTTACTAATGAATACATCCACAAAGTGAAAACCTTTTCCCTAAACGGAGGCTATGCCCTTACAGATAATGTGGGGTTGACCGGAAAACTTACCGCAACCAGCAAGGAAGCGACTTACCATCCCTATATTGAATCATGGAACATTGACCGGAATACCTACAATGACAATTATTGGATATGGTTTCCAACCCCGTGGAACGGCTGGGAAGATCATATTGGCTGGTCTGAAATTCGCGAAAGCGAAGTGGTTACGGGTTACGAAAAAATCAGCAAGGACGCCAAGCACAGCTACCGCTATTTTGATGCAGAATTCGGCATTGGAAAATTCGTGCGTCAGGGCAGGCTTAAAACGGAATATTACGGCGGCTTGGGATTGACGAGCAACAAAACAGCAGGGCACCTGCAGCGCAAGGGCGGGAATTCTCCGGTTTACGGTAATCAGCATGCGAATTTGGCGCGGGTGTTTGTCCAACCGGCTATTGCCTACAGCGATATCTGGTTTGAAATGGGAGCTGCTCTGAAAGGCTCATTTCTGCACTATTCACTTAAGGAAACAACCATAGCTGATCAAAATTTTTCTTCGGAAAAACACCTGAATGTGATGCTCGAACCCAGCGTATTTATGCGGGTGGGGCCACCACAGTTTCGCATCAACCTGGAGTATAAATGGTTGAAGTCCATTGGCGAATTGCCATTTCCGACCAATACGGTTTTCTTTTCCGTGGGTGCTTTGAGTACCATAAATACGCGCAAAAAGAGAGGGTAAGGGCCTCTTCTGCACGTATTGGCATACATTTTTTTTTCATCAGACTAAACAAGAACCATGAAAAAGATCATTCAATTATCTATCTGGATGCTGCTAACAGTATTATCTGCTGGGGCACAAACCGGAACGCCGGATGCTGGATTCACGGAACATTTTCGAAGCGAAAGCGGCTGGCAAGCTGGCGATGCGACCCTGTCAGTGCCATTGCCGAATGGAGAGGTATTGTGGTTGTTTGGAGACAGTCATGTGAATCAGCTATATCATCCAGCGGATACATCGCTGCCTTGCTGGCCTAATAAAAGCAATGCATTAGTGGTTCAAAGCGCATCAGATACGACTTATTTTTCCTATCATTTGACTTTTTTGCCTGCGGACCCATCGCATTACTACTGGCCGGGTAAGGGGTTTTATTACCAAAACAAAGTGTATATCTTTTTAATGGAAAGAGATACAAATGGCTTTGTCGGTTCCAGGTGCGCCGTTTTGAGCTATCCAGGATTGCAATTGTTGAATACCATTGCAATCCCGAACCCGAATCAAATTGAATTTGGGAAAGCGATCCATTTAGACACTGCTGGCGGCTGGCTTTATGTTTATGGCAATAAACCCTACCCGGAGTTTGGTGCCAATCGGTATTTTGTATCGCGTTGTGCATTGAGCAGTACTTTATTCCAGTCCCCCTGGACTTATTGGAATGGAGTGCTCTGGGGAGCTTCTCCGAATCTAAACAATCATTTGGTAACCCCTTCCGTTGGATCTCCTTCTTTTTCGGTTTTTCGATACAACAACAAGATGTTCCTGCTCAGCCAGGACAATGGATATTTGATTTGCGGGGCAGGTCGTGACATCAAATTGTATGAAGCGGATACGCCTACGGGCCCTTTTACGCTTTCCAGCGTGCTTTATACCATAGAAGATACCTACGATGGCATCTATTTAACAACCTACAATGCTCAAGCTCATGCGGTATACGGAAACGAGCTATTGGTTTCTTATAATGTAAATGATAACCAAAAACCTGAAGCTGGTTGCCCCAGACAATGTGCCAGTAGCACAAGGCGCAATGCCGACACCTATCGCCCCAAATTCATCCGCGTCAATCTGGATCAGTTCCTGAACGATTGCGATCCTGGAGATCCAGGCGTTTATCCCGGTGCACCGGAAATTTGCGATGGTGTTGACAATGACTGTGATGGCTTGATAGATGAAGGCCCCTTTCCAATTGAATTACTATGGGAAACCAAGAATATCGGCCCTGCTAATGGAAGTGCTTCTGGTTGCATTACTTCGTCAGTTACCGTTTCATCTCAGGGCGTTTCTACACCAACAGCTGACAAATATCACTATGTTTACCAGCAGTTTTGTGGGAAAGGGGAAATAATTGTTCGTGTGCAAAACATTGAAGGAGATGGCTGGGCAGGCGTTAGTTTTAGACTCCATAACTGGGTTGGATCAAAAAGAATAACCATTAAAAAACAAACAGGTGACGTTTTTCGGCATGAATATCGCAATGTGACACATGGCGCTGTTGTTGGCAACAATATCTCTCGTCCTGGCCATACCTGGCTGCGTTTAGCCCGGAATGGAGGGAACTTTAGCGCTCATACCTCTACAGATGGTCAAAATTGGCAAGTGGCACTTTATGCCACATTAGGAGGTGCCGAATGCATCAATGTTGGTTTTTTTGTAGAAAGCGGTTCCGAAAATTCAACGACAACAGCAATCTTCGACCAGATCAGCGTAATTCCTGCTACGCAAGGGCTTGTTGCCGATTTGCCTGAATTCCCTGTAGTGGAAGCATCCGAACAAAAACCGGAATTGACTATTTTCCCAAATCCGACAAGCGGCGAAATCAACCTGAACTTTTCCCAAATAATGGAAGGTGAGGCAGAAGTGCTGGTGGCCGATGCCCTCGGTCAAAACCGCTTTGTGAAAAAAATCAACTTCTCCGGCACTTCAACAGAACCTTTAGATTTGTCAAACCTGCCAACCGGAATATACTACCTTCAACTTCAGATAGAGGAGCATGTTGGGATATGCAGGCGCGTGGTGGTGACAAAGTGATGATCCTGTGATTGGTTCAGTGGTGACTGACGCCTAAATTTGGCAGGTGGAAGCAGGAAGTACAAAGTTTTTGGGCTAATTTTGTTTATTTACATAAAATGTTCCTTATGCGCAACTTATGTATCCTTGCCTTTGCCTGCTCTATGTTGTTCCAGCAACTCTCTGCACAAAACCTATGCGAAAGCGGTCGTTACGTTGATCCTGTTTTCGATTGTGTAGATACGACAGAAAACATCGTTTACGGGCAGGGACGCCTTAACTGGAGCACCCTAAACCTGTTGTGCCAGTTTGGCGATTTACCGCCTTACAACAATTTTCAGGATTTGCTCTGCGACATTTATGAGCCCTGCGGCGATGCTGAAACCGCCCGACCTTTGCTGGTGGTGATTCATGGCGGTGCCTGGGCAGGGGGCAACAAACGCGATCTGGCACCTTATTGCCACCAAATGGCGCAGCGGGGATATGTGGTTGCATCCATTAGCTACCGGTTGAGCATTACCGCCAATATCCTTTGCTGGAATGCGGAATTGGACGAAACTAAATTTTTACGGGCTTTCTACCGCGCCATGCAGGATGCCAAAGCCGCAGTACGCTATTTCAGGGCCAATGCAGCCCAATGGCGTATTGATCCGGACCAGATTTTTGCTGCCGGGCACAGTGCAGGAGCTTTTACGGCCCTGGGATTGGCTTACCTGACCGACGAGTCTGAGCGCCCTGCCGGAACTTTCCAGCAAAATGCCTGTGGAAACTGGTTTGGCCAGCCAATTTGTACTGACCTCGGAGATATTGAAGGGGAAGGTGGCCATCCGGGATTTAGTTCGGCCATAAAGGCGGTTATACCCATGTCGGGTGCTTTGCCTGATCTAACTTTCCTGGATGACGCCAACGATCCGCCCATATTG
>JABWAJ010000122.1 GCA_013361075.1 Saprospiraceae bacterium
GCTGGCCATGCTGGCGCTGGTGGTGATCGGCCTCCGCGTCCTTCTCCAGATGCCCGATTCCGTACGTACCAGCTTGCGTACCTCGGCTTGCGTACCGGCCCGACAGGCCAAGCCATAGCCAACTGGTGGGCAGCCTCCAACAGGGTGCCGCCGCTGCGTGGTTGTTTTTCCGTGCGAACCAGCTTGCGAACCAGCCTCTTGCGAACCTGAGCAACGCTCATGCTCGTAGCTGATGCGGGGGATGACCAAACCCTTGGCTGCAGCACGGTTGAAGTCATGCTTGATGGCACGGCTTCTACCGTTTCCGCATCGCATCGTTACACCTGGGAGGACGCAACCGGAAACATCATTGCACAAGGCATTTCTACGGTTATTGAAAGTCCCGGTTTGTACACTTTAATCGTTACGAATACTGAAAATGGTTGTTTCAGCGAAGACGAAGTACTGGTTTCACTGAATGAAGACCGACCGCAAATTGCTGAATTAAGGGTCACCGATCCGAAGTGTTATGGCGACCGGGATGGGGCCATCGAAATTCTTTCCATTTCCGGAGGAACTGCGCCGTATACCTACCGCCTTGAAGACGAAGCCCCCATCTTATATGGAAATTTTAGCAACCTTTACCCTGGCCAATATTTGATCAGCATTGAAGATGCAGAAGGGTGCAAGCAGGATACCGTGATTTTGATCGGATCCGGTACAGATTTACAAGTAGAGCTGGGGCGCGATCGCACCATCCTGCTCGGAGCAAGTACGAACCTTGAAGCGTTGTTGAACATTCCGCCCGGCCAGGTAAGCGATATCCGGTGGGTGACTTCGGAAGGCGAAATCTGCTCAGGGTGTATAGAATGGCTGGTTACTCCACAATTCACTACGACCTATTCGGTTTATGTACAGGATGAAAACGGCTGTCTGACAGAAGATGTAGTTACCGTTTTTGTGGATAAAACGCGCAGGGTTTTTATCCCCAATGCGTTTTCCCCCAACAACGATGGTCCCAACGATGTCTTCATGATTTTTGCTGACAGAGATGTGGCCAGAATCCGGGATTTCAAAATTTTGGATCGCTGGGGCGAATTGGTTTTCCAGCAGGAAGATTTTCAGCCCAACAACCCGGCACATGGCTGGAATGGCATGTTCAGAGGGCAAATGTTCAGTCCTCAGGTATTTGTTTACCTTGCTGAAATTGAATTTATTGATGGTGAGATAATTATTTACAAAGGCAGTGTCCATCTGGTGAGATAATCTTTCCTTGGCTGCCAAAGATGACGGCTCACCCTGCTTGGGGTGGGCCTGTTTTTTTTGAGGTTGCCTTTGTGCCCGACTTAGCCGCAGCACTGTTTGTTAGAACTATGGTGTTGGAAATTAAGGTTTAAATCGAACTACTAATTCCGTACGTCTCCAATAAGTGTTATCTTCGCAACCGCTTTACTAAAAATAAAACCACTAACATGCAACACCTTCAGGAATATATCCAATCCAACAAGGAGCGGTATTTGAATGAATTGATCACCTGGCTGCGCATTCCCTCTGTCAGCGCAGATCCGAAGCACAAAAGCGATGTTGCCAGTGCGGCAGAATACTGCGCAGAAAGGCTGCGGGAGGCTGGTGCTGAAAACGTAACGATTTACCCTACCCCCGGTCATGCCATAGTTTACGGAGACAAACTCATCAATCCGGATTTGCCAACCGTGCTGGTTTACGGACATTATGACGTTCAGCCACCCGATCCGCTTGATCTTTGGGAATCCGGCCCTTTTGATCCGATCATTAAAGTTACGGAAACACACCCCCAGGGCGCGCTATTTGCCCGCGGATCCAGCGATGATAAAGGACAGGTGTATATGCACATCAAGGCCTTCGAAGCCATGATGAAACACGATGCCCTGCCTTGCAATGTGAAATTCATCATTGAGGGAGAAGAAGAAGTAGGTTCGCCTAATTTCCGGCCCTTTGTGGAAGCCCATAAAACCCTGTTGGATTGCGACGTGGTTCTGTGCTCCGATACCTCCATCATTGCCAACGATGTGCCTTCTCTCACAACAGGTGTTCGCGGATTGGCTTATATGGAAGTAGAAGTAACCGGACCAAACCGCGACTTGCACTCAGGGGTCTATGGCGGCGGAGTGGCCAACCCGGCTAATGTACTCTGTGAAATGATTGCCTCCCTGCTTGACGACCAGCGGCGGATCACAGTGCCTGGATTTTATGACGACGTGCAAATCGTTAGTGCAGAAGAGCGCGCTGAAATGTCACGCATTCCGTTCAACCAGGCTACCTACAATAAAAATCTCGGAATCGGCCAGGAACTTGGTGAAGCAGGCTATTCAACGCTGGAGCGCACCAGCATCCGCCCAACATTGGACGTGAATGGCATATGGGGAGGTTATACGGGCGAAGGCACCAAAACCGTTTTACCTTCAAAAGCAACGGCCAAAATTTCGATGCGCCTGGTACCGCACCAGCGCCATGAAAAAATTTACGACCTGGTGGAAGACCACCTCAATAAAATTGCCCCGCCGTATGTGACGGTCAAAGTAACGCGGATGCATGGAGGAGAACCAGGCGTAACGCCAATTGATACCCCAGAGTACCGTGCGGCCCACTTAGCCATGGAAAAAACCTTTGGCAAATCGCCAATTCCGAAGCGGGAAGGGGGCTATATTCCAATTGTTTCTCTGTTTCGGGATGTGTTGGGCGTAGACAGCATTCTGATTGGCTTTGGGCTCGATTCGGATGCCTTGCACTCACCCAATGAGCACTTTGGGTTGTTTAATTATTACAAAGGCATTGAAACCATACCTTACTTCTACCACTATTATGTGGATTTGAAAAAAGGCTGATTTACTACACATCATCTATCTTTAAAGAATGAAACAACTTCCATTAATCTTGAGCATTGTTGCTTTGCTCGCCACAGCAGGGCTTGCAGTAAAGGTTTTTCAATCACCGGCACCGGTTGCTACGACAAATTCATCACCGGCAGCTGAACTGGAAAAACCCTTGAAAATTGCTTATGTCAATGCAGATACCCTGCTTGAAAAGTACGAGTTTTTCAAAAAGCAACGCGAAGCGTTCCAAAAAAAGGAAAAAGATGCAGATGCAGCTTTGAAAGCCAAAGGTCGTGCGCTGGAAAAAGACTTTATGGCTACCCAGCAAAAAGCACAGCAGGGGTTGCTGGCGCCCAGTGCCATGCAGCAGGAAGAACAACGCCTGATGGCTGCTCAGCAAAAATTGGTAGCTGAACAGGAACGCATTACCAAAGCATTGCTGGATGAGGATAAAAAAATACGCGACGAACTGCAAAAAGCTATCCTTGATCAATTGGGAACCATCAAAAAAGAGGAAGGATTTGACTTCATTTTTAGCTACACGGCCGGAGGTCAATTGCTTGCTGTAAATGATAGCCTCGACATCACCCAGCGCGTGCTGGAAATTCTGAATACAAAAAAGGATTAAATTGCTTTAAAGGCCATGTAATAAGCGGCAAAATGCAAAAGGCAATTCTCTCATCAAGTGAAATGATGATTTCCTGAAATCTATGTGATGGATCACGGAAATTTCAAGCTTTTCCGAATAAAATTGCCTTTTGTCCTTTGCCTTTTGCCGCTTTACTCAACTGCTTGTTTCCCTCATCTTTCCTGATCTCGAGTTGTGCAAAAAGCGTTGCTATTACCGCCGACAGGATCAGGTAACCCGCCACCACATAAACATACCACGCACCAAAATAAAGCCCTGCCCCAAACCAGTCGCCGCCAGATGCGTAAATGAAGTAAAGCCCAAGCGCTGATTTGACAATTTCAAAATACATGGCATAGGCATGGCGGTCCATTAATTCCGTATAGGCAAATACCGACAGAAAAATAAAAGCACCGTAGTAAAAAACATCCGGCGACCCGATCCCGGCTAAGTTGGCAAAAAAATAAACCAGCAAAAAATAGTTGAATCCCAATTGCATCCACGACCAGAGAACAAACAAAAAAGACGCCTTGGTATCGTATTTTTCAAAATGGTAGGGATCTTTAATGCTGTTTACAGGGTATTTGTCCTTCACATCCTCCGGACGCCAACCGGTTGGCATAAACCAAATCCGCAGTTTATCCCACCAATTGCTTGTGCGCCAGGCATCCTGAATCAGGAGCCAGAGGTGCAGGAAGTTGATTTTGATGGGATTCCAGGTATGCACCGGACGGGTGACACCGTACACTGGCGGCACCTCCGGCAATTCTTTCTGGAAAGTGCCGAACAATTTGTCCCATATAATGAAAATCTGCCCGTGGTTTTTATCTAAGTATTCCGGGTTAATGGCATGGTGCACCCGATGGTGGGAGGGGGTCACGATTACATGTTCCAACCATCCCAATGTTCCAATCAGGCGGGTATGGTACCAGTATTGTAAAAATAAATGAAGCGGACCGATGATGGCAATTACCTGTGCGGGAACTCCCAGCAAGGCGGCAGGCAGCAACAGAATGGTGAAATAATTGACAAAAGCCGAAATGGATTGCCGCAAGGCACAGGAGAGGTTGAATTCTTCGCTGCTGTGGTGAATGATGTGGCGATTCCACAAAAAATTAATCTGGTGATGCCAGCGATGGGTCCAATACCCCTGAAAATCAACCGCAATGAATCCAATGACATAAACGGCCCACGTCGCTTCAATTTTGGTGAGGGCTACTTGGTCTACAAGCCACTCATAGGTAATGATGCTGATGCTCATGCCCAGAACGTCTTTTACCACATTGGTCACACCGGAACTAAAACTGGAAATGCTGTCGAGGCCGCGGATGACTTTTTTGCCGAGGTACCACTCAAAACCCTGCTCGATAAAATACAACAGGAAAAAGATGGGTACAACGATGTTGAGGATTGTGCCGTATGCTGCCATATTGGATTGGTTTGGTTACAAATTTAGTTCTTTTGCTAATTTTGCGGCATGATAACTCGAGTTTTACCCGCAGAATGGGCGCCCCAAAGCGCTGTGCAATTGACTTTTCCTCACCAGCATACCGATTGGGCACCTGTATTGAATCAGGTAATGCCTTGTTTTCTCGAAATCGCAACCACCATTGCCCGTTTTCAAAAAGTGGTCATCGTTTGCCATAACCCGGAGGAGGTTCGGGAGCTGGTTGCCGGTGAGGAACACATTGGGAAGATCACGCTCCTGCAGGCGCCATGCAACGATACCTGGGCGCGCGACCACGGTGGCATCACCATTTTTGAAAATGGGAGACCTGTGGTCATGGATTTTGTATTCAATGGTTGGGGACTTAAGTTTCCGGCTAATTTAGACAACCTGATTACCCGCTATATTCACGAACAACATGGTGTTTTTAAGGCTGAAATTCGCCATGGCGGACTGGTGCTGGAAGGAGGCGGGATTGAAAGCGACGGCTGTGGAACCCTGCTTACTACTGCCGAGTGCCTGCTTTCTCCAAACAGAAATCCGCATCTGAGTAAGCCGGAAATTGAGGCAAAACTAAAAGAGATTTTTGGATTGGATCGCGTGTTATGGCTGCACCACGGCTACCTTGCCGGAGATGATACCGATTCGCACATTGATACCCTGGCACGTTTTTGTGATCCGGAAACGATTGCTTATGTGCAGTGCACGAACACCGAAGACGAACATTATGAGGCACTTGGTAAAATGGAAGAGGAGTTGAAATCTTTCCGGACTGCTGCCGGAAACCCTTATCGCTTGGTACCGTTGCCTATGCCGGAGGCATGCTACGATGATGAGGGATCACGCCTGCCCGCTACTTATGCTAATTTTTTGATTATCAACGGTGCTGTGTTGGTGCCGACATACAAGGTCCGGCAAGACCAGGAAGCACTGGCCATTCTTGGCAGCTGTTTCCCGGAAAGGGAAATCATTGGCATTGATTGCAGCTCCCTGATTTTGCAACATGGTTCTCTGCATTGTGTAACCATGCAGTATCCCGAAGGAGTTTTGTTGGTTTAACCCACTGAATTGAAAAAAATGAACATCCTGAAAACAGGCATCGTACAACAATCCTGCACTGAAGACCGTGAGGAGAACATCCGCAAAAGCATTGCCGGTATTCGTTCGTGTGCGGCACAAGGCGCGAAATTGGTTGTGTTACAGGAGCTGCATACCGGCGTTTATTTCTGCCAGGTTGAAGAAACAACTCGATTCGATATGGCAGAATCCATACCCGGGCCTTCAACCTCAATTTTTAGTGCTATTGCCAAAGAGCTGGGCATCGTGCTGGTTACCTCATTGTTTGAAAAACGAGCGCCCGGAATTTGTCACAATACAGCTGTAGTTTTTGAAAAAGATGGATCCATTGCAGGGAAATACCGGAAAATGCACATCCCGGACGATCCGGCTTATTATGAAAAATTCTACTTCACTCCTGGCGACCTGGGTTTCCGCCCTGTTGCTACATCAGTAGGGAAACTGGGCGTTCTTGTTTGCTGGGACCAATGGTACCCTGAAGCGGCGCGGCTCATGGCATTGGCCGGAGCAGAAGTGCTGATTTATCCCACCGCCATTGGTTGGGAATCTTCTGACCCGCAGGAAGAAAAAGACCGGCAGTTTGGGGCGTGGCAAACCATTCAACGGGGGCATGCAGTGGCCAATGGCATTCCGGTAATATCCGTGAACCGCACGGGTTTCGAGCCAGATTGGTCAGGTGTTACAGGAGGCATTCAGTTTTGGGGACAAAGTTTTGTGGCCGGACCTCAGGGAGAGTTGCTCTGCCAGGCACCTGTGCACGAAGAAATTTCATTGGTGATTGACATTGACAAGCAGCGAACAGAGGCAGTGCGCCGGATCTGGCCGTTTTTCCGGGACCGGAGAATTGATGCGTACGATGGCCTGTTAAACCGCTATCTGGATTAAAAACGAAAGCTACAATAGCTCTTTTTTCATCAGATAGTCCTCCTGCGGGTCGTCTCCGAAGTAAAAAATGTGGGTGCCAAAAACTTCAAACCCGAGGTTTTTATAGAAGCCGATGGCTTTGGTATTTTGGATCCAAACGCCCAGCCAGACTGTCTCAAAGCCATTTGCGGCAGCCAGTTCAATACCGTACTGTAGCAACGCTGCACCGAAGTTTTTCCCCTGGAAGGCTTTTAAGACATAAATTCGTTCTATTTCGATGGCTTTTTTTTCTTTAAGCTCCTTTAGTAAAACACTGGTTCTTAATTTAATATAGCCAACAAGCTGACCTGCTGCATATGCCAGGAAAAACTGATTTCCGGGATCAGAGAGCTCAATCTCCATTTGGTGAAGGTTGAAGTTTTCCCGGAGGTATTGATCCATGGAAGCCTTTGAATTAAAAGCTTCATAGGTCTCAAAAAAGGTATCCGAACTAAGCTTTGCAACCGCCTCGAGATCGGCTAACCCAGCCTTATGAATGGCAAGTGATACGCCCATCTTAATTTTATGGTTATTGGCTGAGCAATTCCCGCCGCTTGAGTTCGCTGTTCACCAATTGATACTCCCGGCTCATATCACCTGTGATGGAGGAGTTTTCTTCAGCCCGGCGAATGAGGTAGGGGACTACCTCCCGTACCTGCCCGTACACAACATATTTAGCAGCATTGTAGCCTGCGTCGGCGAGGTTAAACGTCAGGTTGTCGCTCATCCCGTACAATTGGCAAAACCGCAAGTTAGGATGGTTGTGCGGGATGCCCTTTTCTTCGATTAACTTAACCTGAAGCGCCGTGCTGGCTAAATTGTGGGAAGCATTGCAGGACGCAATCGTGTCATAATGGTCAACACAAAAGCGAATCGCCGTGTCGAAAGCATCGTCCGTAGCTTCTTTGCTGGGGTGAATGGGCGAGGGGTACCCCATCTTTTCAGCCCTTTCCCGCTCTTTTTCCATGTAAGCACCACGCACTAATTTTGCGCCAAGCAGGTACCCTTCCCGGTTTGCCTCATCATAAGAATCCAGCAGGAACTGAAGGCGATCCGTCCGGTACATTTGAAAGGTGTTGAATACCACCACTTTGCCACGATTGTAGCGGCGCATCATTAGTTTGGCTAAATGGTCAATAGCGTTTTGAATCCAGGTTTCTTCGGCATCAATAAAAACGCCGACGCCCTTTTGGCTGGCAATGTGGCAGATGGCATCTACCCGTTTGAGCACGGTGCGGTATTCGGCACGCATTTCCCGGGTCAGGGTATCGTCGCGCTGGATGGCTTCCAGCAATTCAAAGCGGGCCAAACCGGTAATTTTGGTGCTGATGATCGGGATATTTTGTTGCTGGGATGCGAATTCAATTGCACGGATGTTTTCCGTCATGGTTTTGTTAAAATCCTCTTCGGTTTCTTTGGCTTCGGCACCATAATCGAGGATTGACTGCACGTTTTGTGCTGCAAGCTTATTGATGTTTTTTAAAGATTCCAGCAAGGTCGTACCGCCGCAAAATTGTTCGAAAATGGTATTTTTCACAACAGATTCGACGAAAGGAAGGTGCAGTTTTATGGCAGCGATGCCTACTTTTGAGCCGATGCCTACAAGCCAGTGGTTGTTCATCAATCCGAAAAGCCAGGCTGCTTTTTTTAATTCTTTGTCCGTTTTCCAGTGAAAAGCAATTTCTGTATTGGAAAAGTCAACAGGAGTACCGAGTACTTTTTTGGCCATTTTTTCAAGTTTTGATAAGTTCCTGGGAACGGGCTGATTGCTTTCTTCCATGGTGTAACTTGGTTTTATTTGTTCCAGATTGCCCAGGCTTTTTCGGCCTGTGTATATAACATTTCCAGCCCATTTTGTGTTTGGGCACCCTGAAGCCGCCCCTTTTTCAGGAAAAGGGTTTCTTCAGGATTGTAAACAAGATCGAAAAGCAAATGTCGCTGACTTATTGGTTCAAAAGGAATTTTTGGGCAAGTTTCTGTATGAGGACTCATACCCAAAGGCGTCGTGTTGACGATCAGCCGATGTTCGGCCACAATTTCAGGGGTCAGCTGGTCGTAGTGAAACCCAATTTCCGGATCTCTGGATACCAGATGAAACGGGATTTTCATTTTGGAAAGGACAAACTGAACTGCCTTAGACGCTCCTCCTGTGCCCAGAACCAAAGCGCCTCCCGGATCTTCTGCGCCCAATAAATTCTTAAGCGAGTATTCAAAACCGGCAATGTCCGTGTTGTGCCCCGTGAGTTTGCCATCCTCGGCAATGTCAATTACATTCACAGCACCCAGCGCAGCAATCCCTTCCCCGAATTCGTCTAAAAATGGCAATACTGCCTGTTTGTAAGGAATGGTAACGTTCAATCCACGCAGCGTTGGATGGTTTTTCAGTAGTTCAGGCAACAACTCAATGGTTTCCATTGGGAACAACTCGTACCGGCAATGAAGGAGTCCTTCTTTTTCAAATTTCTCTGAAAAATACCGCTTTGAAAAAGAATGGGTTAGCGGGTAGCCGATCAAGCCGTAGAGGTGTTCCTTCATCAAATCTTCCTGTTTTCAGATTAATCATGTGGCCTTCCCTTGGTATTGCCTTTTTGGTACTGTGATTCGAGGGCTTCCAGTTCTTTCAGTTCTTCTGCCGAAAGGCTCTTACCCAGCAATTTAGAAAGATCAGGCTCGCCTGCATCAACCCAGGCAGTATACCAGGCGCTGCCAATGGACAAAATGGCCCCCCGCATGCGACTTTCCACCATGCCCGACATGCGCCGGTGGTAGGCTTCTGCGTATTCCCGGCATTGGGTGCGGATGGTAATGCCGTTGCGTTCTTCAAAGCAATATTGGCGATCAGGGGGGAACAACCGACTCAGTTCCCGCTCAATTTGAAGGACACTGTCTACCAGCAAGTGACTGTCCAGCACAATTTTCCAGTAATATTCGGAAGGTTTGGCAATGTATTCCGCGTTGCCAACAAAAAAATCATAGGTTTCATCAGCGAAAAGCTCAGGCAGGCGGCTTTCCCAAAAAGCATGTATGCCCGTTTGGTTGGAAAGCTGCCCGTTGTAGTTTTTTGTGGTGTGTAAAGGGACATAGGCATCCCCGATGTAATGGCCCATCTCCGCTGAAGTTCGCAATATTTTGTCCACATGCCCGGTAAGGAATGCATTTTTCAGGGTATACTGCATTTTCAGCAGGTGGTAAGGAAGGATGCCGTGCTCTGAAAAGTGGTCAACCGCGTACCCTTTTGTACAGGTAAGATTAGCAGATGCCGACCCGCCAAAAAGGGCCAGCAGGGTATCGCAGGGCAAAATCCACTCGTCTTCGTAGTATTGAGACAGGACTTTTTCTTCAAAAAAATTCCGGAAATCCTTTTCATCAGCAGCTTCGAGGATGGCTTTATTTTTTCGGTACAGCCGGATTTGGGGGATGGGGTACCCGTCAATCATAAGGGTATCCCGTTTAACTTTCAAGCTATCGCCCTGCGCAGTCACCAATCCGATTTCGGCGTACTTCATCACCACATCGGTCCAGTTTCGGGGCAGATTGGGAAACGGATAAACACCCCATTGATCCAGATCGATGTAGTGCCGGGGCGCTTCGTGTTTGGTCGCATAACGCCTTTTATCAGGATCAACGGCATGCTCGGTTACATATTCCAGGTGCGTTTTGTAAAACCGGATCATTTCAGGGGGCAAAGTAAAGGTGGCCAGCCGGTTGATTCGCCTGTGTCCGAAAAAGCCCCATACCGGGTCGCTGGCAGGCATGGCAAAAGCAAGCGCTGCTGCAACCAATGAAGCTGACCCAAACAAGCGAAGCAGGTTTAGTTGCTTTCTATTTACTCGAAGAAGGATTCGTATCCCCACAGAATTTTTTTAATAACCAAATGCTGAACCATCAAAAAATCACCTTCACAATCGGCGTAATACCGCTCGGCTTCTGCAAGCGGACCATATTTCCCTGTTTTTTCATCGTATAGCCGGGATTTGAAAATCGGATGCAGTTTGGCTACCCGTTCCGTTCCATCTCGTTGTTGTACAGTGATGGTGCAAAATGGAAGCTGGCTCGAAATAGAATCCCGATGCTGGTAGAGGTTTTCAAAAGCCTCTGCTTGAACGCTTTGATAACCAATTAAATAGCTTTCTACAGCCCCTGGGCGCAGGGGGCTTTGAATTTCCGGGGTGATGCTGTGAAAAGGTTTAACCTGATAAGCATTCCCATCTTTGACAATTTTGAAAGATTTTTCCCTTTGCTTATGGTACTCGATGCCAACATAAGTAATTTCTTCGGGTTCTGCGGAAAAAATACTTTTGTCCCGCCAATCGTCTCCCTGCAGATTAAAACGGAAACGAAGGTTGCCTTCCCAGCTTGGAATATACGTTACGTAGGGCTGCTCTGCACCTTCAAGCATCATGTAGGTGCCGCGTTCGTCCGAAGTTGAGCCGCCGATGTAATACGACTTAATGAGCTGGTTTTGGGCATTGTACATTTCTACTTTCAACCCTTCTGTAGCAAGGCTGCGAACCATGTTTTTTACTGCATTAACCGGCGGCTTGTATTTCATTTCTACCCGGTATATAGCACGCAACAGGTTTTCAATGGCGTTGGGTTTGGCTTTGTATTTTTCGTTGTAAATCCAATGCTTACCTTTCCGTTCAAGGGTTGTGCGCCCTCCGGCCC
>JABWAJ010000716.1 GCA_013361075.1 Saprospiraceae bacterium
ATGACAAAGATTCTTCGCATGCCGGTGATGCTTTCAAATGGCGGATCAAGCGCAAAACCAATGATGAATTGCGCCAAAAATTCATTGACAAAACGGTGCAACAAGCAGAAGTTATCGGTCTGACCGTCCCTGATCCTGATTTGAAATGGAATGAAGCCAAACAAGGCTACGACCACGGTGAGATCAACTGGGCTGAATTCAAACGGGTTATCAATGGAGCAGGGCCTTGTAATAAACAGCGCTTAGAGCACCACATTCGCCATCACGAGGAAGGTGCCTGGGTAAGGGAGGCCGCCGCAGCGTACCACAATAAATATCCAAACGAATAACCATTCACAATTAAGTTTTTACGCCATGACAACTCAACCACAATTGGATCTTTGGGAAGTGTTCATCCAAAGTAAATCAGGCGGGCACCACGTTCATGCAGGCAGCGTACATGCTTCAGACCATAAAATGGCGTTGCAAAATGCTCGGGATGTTTACACACGGCGCAGCGAAGGCAGCAGCATTTGGGTCGTGCCTTCCGCCTATATTTTTGCTTCGGCATCGGGAGATTCTGATATGTTTTTCGACCCTTCAGATGATAAGGTCTACCGCCACCCTACTTTTTATAAAATTCCCGAAGGGGCAAAACAGATATAAAACTTTTGAATCATGACAAAACAGGAAGCCTTATTCAAATATTTGCTCCGGCTTGGCGATAATGCCCTGATTCAAGGTCACCGCTTGTCGGAGTGGTGCAGCAAAGCACCCGTTTTGGAAGAAGATCTGGCCCTCACCAACATGGCTCTCGACAATATTGGCAGAGCGCAGGCATTCTTAAAATACGCCGGAGAAGTTGAAAATAAAGGACGCAATGAAGACGATCTGGCTTACAAAAGGGCGGAAAGGCAGTTTTACAACAACTTAATCACGGAGTTGCCCATCGGCAATTTTGCCTATACGATGGCCAAACAGTTGCTTTTGTCTTCTTTTGAATATTTCCTGTTCACCGATTTGTGCCAGTCAACAGATGAAACCGTGGCTGGAATCTCAGCCAAAAGCCTGAAGGAAGTACGCTACCACCTGACGCACTCCCGCGACTGGTGTTTTCGCTTGGGTAAAGGTACCGACGTAAGCCACGAAAAACTGCAAAATAGCGTCAATGAGCTTTGGATGTTCACAGGAGAATTGTTTGAAATGTGCCAAGAAGACGAGGTTTTGATGCAGGATGGCATTGTGTTTAGCCTTTCAGGGATTCAGCAGCAGTGGCTGGACCTGGTCAATAGCGTTTTGCAGGAAGCAAACATTAGCACCCCCAATGTAGATTACATGCAAACCGGTAGCCGGAGAGGCATTCATACTGAATATTTGGGCCACTTGCTATCCGAAATGCAATACTTACAACGAGCTTATCCCGATGCAATATGGTAAAGACAACTTCATTGACAAAAACGGATATCCTGAACCTCCTGTCTGAGATTGTTGACCCCGAAATTCCTGTGGTCAACATTCAGGAGATGGGCATGCTCCGGGACGTCATTCTAAGCAGTGACGGATGTGAAGTGCTGCTTACGCCTACCTATACCGGATGCCCGGCAATGGGCATAATTGAGCAGGATATTCTGTTCTTACTTCAACAGCACGGCATCCAAAACCCCAGCGTAAAACTGATTTACACGCCTGCCTGGACCACCGACTGGATGTCGGACAGCACCAAAGAAAAACTAAAACATTATGGAATCGCCGCGCCACTACATTCCTCTTGTATAAATTGGTTAAAACCAGACCAAATCAGGGTACCCTGCCCTAATTGCGGTTCGGAAACAACCTCCCTCGTTTCCCGGTTTGGCGCAACGGCCTGCAAGGCGCTTTACCGTTGTGCCGAATGCAAAGAACCTTTTGAATACTTTAAATGCCATTAGTCATTTATTTTAAAAAAAAGTAAAAAACATTTTTTTACCTGCCTCCAGGTCATTTTCACCTTTTTATTATCCGTTTTCCGGCACAAAAGCCGGTTTTTGTAAAAAAAACACTTACCCTGTTTGGTTGTCAGGC
>JABWAJ010000717.1 GCA_013361075.1 Saprospiraceae bacterium
AGGACCTTGAGTCAGGTAATCAGATTGTAATACCCTGACAACGGCGTCAATATCTTTTTGGGTGATAGTTTGTCGCCCATATGGAATTGGTTTCATTTTGGAGTATTATTATGATTATGGTTGAAAATCTGGGTCAATATGGAGACGAATTTGTTCGCGGATTTCTTCAACGCTTAAAAATTGAGGGTTATCACCGGAATTATAAGTAAATCCTTCGGCTACACGCGAACCCGAATATTTTTTGAGGTATTCTTCAATATCCCATAATGGAATTGATGGGGAAATGACATAATACTGCGTCAACTCTAATGTATTAAAAGAATCCATAGCGGTAATCATCTCTTCATGGAGTTTTTCGCCGGGTCTGATACCAACTATTTCATGGTTGCAGCCGGGTGCGATAGCTTCAGCAACATCTACAATCCGGTATGAAGGAATTTTAGGAACAAAAATTTCTCCGCCCCAAGCATTGTTAATGGCATAAAGGACTAAATCTACACCTTCTTCAAGCGAAATATTAAACCGTGTCATTCCCGTATGGGTAATGGGTAATACACCGTCACGGCGTTTTTGCAGAAAAAAACTGAGCGCCGTGGTCGAAGGTTGCTTCCCCCGAGCGACGCGTTGCCATCCGCCCGCCAACGCCCCTGCCTTTGTCTATAACTAAAGCAGGAATATTGGCTGCTGCCAAACGCCGGGCTGCAGACAAGCCTGCAAGGCCGGCACCGATGATGAGGACTGATTGGTTACGGGCCATGCGCAATGAATTTTGTTAAAAATACCCCCGGCATTATCATACAGCCATCCAACAGTTGTGCCCAGACCTTGTTCAAAATGGCCTTTTATTCCACCCAATTTTCCTTACCTTAGCTCCCGTTCAGGCCATCCCGATGAGTCATGATCTCAAAGCTGTCTAAGACCTGGCAGCTGACATCTAATGTCTAATATCTGACGTCTAACATCTAATGTCTAACCTCTAACATCTCGACATGTACAGCAAAGAAGCGCAAATCACCCTTTACGAACGCTCGAAACACTACTTGCTGAACGACGAAACGGTTCAACAACGAACCCCGGAAGTACGCGCCAAAGACCTCCGCGAACTCATTGCCTACCACGAATGGCGGTACTACGTGCTCGATGACCCAACCATCAGCGATTTTGAATACGATATGCTGTACAAGCAGTTGGAAGCCATTGAAGGCGAGTTTCCGGACCTTATCACGCCCGACTCTCCTACGCAGCGCGTATCGCCCGACATCACCGAAACAGCCACTACCGTGCCCCACCTGATCCCGATGTTGTCGCTGGCAAACTCTTACAATGCAGAGGACCTTACAGAATTCGATGAACAAATCAAGCGCCTGCTCAATATGCCCGCAGATGCAGACATTGATTATGTGGTGGAGCCAAAATTTGACGGAGGCAGCATTGCCCTGGTTTATGAAGCGGATCACCTGACAAGAGCCGCCACCCGCGGAAACGGAGTAGAAGGGGAGGAGATGACGGCCAATGCCCGTGTGTTGAAATCCATTCCCCTGAAAGCTGCTTTTTCACAGCACGGCATTCACAAAGTGGAAATTCGCGGCGAGGTTCTGATCCGGAAAGATGTTTTTAAAAAAATGAACGACGCCCGCGCCAAACAAGGGTTGCCGCTCTTTGCCAATGCGCGCAACACCGCCTCGGGGGGGCTGCGCATCAAGGATCCTAAAGAAGTGGTGCACCGTGGATTGGAAGCGTTTATGTACACCCTGGGGTATGCCGTAAATGAATCCGGGAAAACGGTACTGGATCAATTCAATACCCACGACGAAAGCATCGAAATGTTGGGGCGCCTGGGGTTCAAAGTGCCCGGCGAAGAACGTAAAGTTTGCCACAACATCCGTGAAGTAGCCGATTTTTGCATGCTATGGCAGGAACGTCGGGAAGAATACCCCTACGAAATAGACGGCATGGTCGTGAAAGTAAACAGCCGCGAATTGCAGGAACGCTGCGGCTACACCAGCCACCACCCGCGCTGGGCCATCGCTTTCAA
>JABWAJ010000718.1 GCA_013361075.1 Saprospiraceae bacterium
CGTCATAGCCATACCAAATGGCTGCCCGATGGCTGCCCACGTGGGCATACACCGCCTGAGCCTGGGGCAATGCCGCTTGTTTTTTGTCCACCTGCACCCCTTGTTCCGAATACCGGATCACTTCCCAGCGGCCCAGTAATTGGCCTGGTGTTGTAGCTTGGGCGGCAACCGTAAGTGGCAGAAAAAGAATCGTGAAATAAAAGAGGTATTTCATAAGTCTGATGTTTTAAAAATAGAAGAATACCGAATCTTTTTTTGCCATTCAGCATTCCTTCTTCTGCAATTCGTGTATTTCCTTTCAATAGGGGTCCACATCTACATTTACCCGGACTCCTGATAAACCTGTTTCTGATTGGATGCGGTGAGTAGCATCAGCGATCAAAAGCTTGGCGCGTTGAATCAATGCACTGTCCCGTTCTAATTTGAGCAGTACATCAAGCAGAAAAAAATTGCGCACCCTCGCCACGGCAGGCACTGCGGGCCCCAGCACCCGCCAGCCCAGTTCCGTTTTCAGAAATTCAGCAAACCGCTCACCGGCTTCGTTAACTACTTCCGGCTTTTTGTGCTTGAGGGTGATGCGAATGAGCCGGGTAAAGGGCGGGTATCGAAACTCCTGGCGCTCCCGGATTTCCCGCGCGAAAAAAGAAGTGAAATCATTGTTCAAAACTTCGCGCAGAACCGGATGCCCCGTATTGAATGCCTGGATGAGTACTTTGCCCCGCTTGTGTTTGCGTCCCGCACGCCCACTCACCTGCACCATTAGCTGAAAAGCGCGCTCTCCGGCCCTGAAATCAGGGAACTGCAACAACTGATCAGCACTGAGTACGCCCACAATTCCTACATTTTCAAAATCAAGCCCTTTGGTTACCATTTGTGTGCCCACAAGGACCTCCGTACGTTTTTCTTCAAAATCATTGATGATGCGGGAATGGGCATTTTTGCTGCGCACGGTGTCCAGATCCATCCGCCCTACTTTTGCCTGTGGCAGGTAAATGCCCAGTTCGTCTTCGATTTTTTCGGTACCAAAACCAATGAGGATCAACTTCCTGTCGCCGCAATCGGGACACGAATTGGGCACCGGCGAATAGTAGCCGCAGTAGTGACATTTGAGGTTGCGCGTAGCTTTATGGTAGGTGAGGCTGACATCACAATTGGTGCATTGGGCGCTCCAGCCACAGGACGAACAGCGGTAAGTAGGCGCGTACCCCCGCCGGTTTTGGAACAGAATCGCTTGTTCTCCGCGTTCCAGTGCTGACTTCAGTTCGTCAATCAATCCGGTGGTAAAATGCGATTGCAATTTGCGTTCTTTCAGCTCTTTTTTGGCATCAGCCACTGCCATTTCCGGTAGTTCCAGACCGCCAAAACGCTCTTTCATTTCCACCAGGCCATATTTCCCTGATTGCGCGTTGTAATACGATTCAATGGAAGGAGTAGCAGTGCCCAGCAAGGTTTTTGCGCCATGAAGGCCCGCCAGAAAAATAGCAGTATCGCGGCCATTGTAGCGCGGATTGGGGTCGTGCTGTTTATAGGAAGGATCGTGCTCTTCGTCCACTACGATAAGGCCAAGTTGTTTAAAGGGCAAAAAAAGTGCCGAGCGTGCACCGAGAATAACCGGTTTGCCTGCCAGCACGCTATTCCACATCTCTACGCGCTCGTTGTTGCTCAACCGAGAGTGATAGACAGCAATTTGGTCTCCGAAAACCTTTTGCAGCCGATCAATGATCTGGGTGGTCAGGGCAATTTCGGGCAATAGATAAAGCACCTGTTCCCCGCGGTCAATGACTTCCCGGATGAGTTCGACGTAGACCCTCGTTTTGCCGCTGCCCGTGACCCCGTGCAGCAGCGTAACCAGTTTTTGAGAAAACCCCTCATGGATGCCCTGCAAAGCTTCCACTTGTTGTTCAGACAACTCCCCGGCCTCCAGCAACTGGTCTTCGTAGCCGGCCAGCCGGCTGATTTCCTGTTCATAGACCTCAAAAATACCTTTTTGAACCAGTGCATTAATGACCGTACTGTCCACCTTAGCCAGAG
>JABWAJ010000123.1 GCA_013361075.1 Saprospiraceae bacterium
AATAATTTGGAATTAGCAGATGTGGCCCATAATTTCAGGGAGTTTTTCAAACTCTCTGTGGATTGCCGGTTTGGAGGGCAATGTCTCCATCGGAATGAACCGGGGTGCGCTGTCAAAGCCGCCATAGAATCAGGAGAAGTAAGCGAAATCCGATATGAAAATTACCTTTCCATTTTGGAAGACCTCGAAGCACAAAATTATTGGGAACGGCATAAAAACAGGTAGCAGCTCCCTTAACAAATCTTTAGTTCAAAGAAAAATGGAGTACGGCTTCTGCGCTGTTGTGAAACATCAACTCATGAATATTGGGTTTCATAAAATCGTTAAGAGGCATTTGCCCGATGATGTCCATTACCTCCCATTCCGAGTCAGCATTGATGACCACCCAAAGTCTGGAACGATCATTCGCCAGTGAATAAGAATGGATAACCCTTTTTGCAAGAAGTTGGTTGATGATGTATCGTTGGCGGGGAATGAGCGCCACAAATTCTTCGCTGAACGATTCCGGCATTTCAAATTCAACCATGAATATTTTTTTCATATACTTTTGCGCTTTTCTTTTAAAATAAATGCGTGAAGAGCGTTTTAAGTTCAATGGTAACGCTGCTTGTTAACGTATAATATCTGTCAATTATGATAAAGCCTCGCATTGCACTGGACATGGACGAAGTTATTGCCGACGTATCGCCTAAATTTCTCGACCTCTACGAACGGGAACTGGGCATTCGGCTGCAAAAAGAAGACTATTGGGGTAAAAAAATCTACCAGGTCAACGGCGCCATGCATGTGCGCGATTTCCTTCACGACAAAGGCTTTTTTGCAGACCTGCCCGTAATGCCCGGAAGCCAGGAAGTTGTAAAAGGCCTTATGGAAAACTACGACGTTTACATTACGACTGCTGCCATGGAATTCCGGGCGTCGCTTGAAGACAAATACGACTGGCTGCTCCGGCATTTCCCGTTTATTCACTGGCGCAATTTTGTTTTTTGCGGGGATAAAAGCATCCTGCGCGCAGATTATATGATTGACGACCATGTGAATAATCTGGAGACTTTTACCGGTAAAGGTCTGCTTTATACGGCTTCCCACAACATTGACGAAACGCGGTTTACCCGGGTAAACAACTGGGAAGAAATCGCAATATTTTTTGAAAACGAACAAAAAGCGGGTAAGGTTAACGGGTAAGCGAAAAGCAAAGGGCAAAACGCAACTTTTTGAACATTTCTATGCCAAAAATACGTTGCATTTTGCCCTTGCTTTTCGCTTATACGGCTGATCTTATTGCTTCAATATCCGAAGGGTAGCCAGTCCTTCTCCGTCGCTGAATTGTACAAAATAAACGCCTGGTGCTGAGTCGTTCCAATCCCGGCGTAAATTGTTTTCACCCGCTGCAAGCTGTACCTGCTCCGAACGCACCCGGTTGCCCTGAGCGTCCAATACATCCATTTTGTACAAACCGCTGTTGGCTGTAACGATTCGCAGATTTAGTTCGTCGCTTACCGGATTGGGCCAGGCGGATAATTGCCGGAACAATTCCGTCGTGGGCAGGTTGCTTGTGGTCATCTCTGTCAGCGTCAGTGGCGAAGTGAGTCGAACCGCGCTGTCGCCGGATGACCCATTGTTGTTATTCGTGGCATTGCCTGCTGAATAGAAGCGCACATCGCCCGTTCCGGCTGCCGGAGCGGTCCAATCTATCGTAAAAGTGTTGGCTAAGCTTGGCGTATTGTGCTCCACATATTCCCGGTTGCTGATTGTTGTCTTCCGGATACCTGTCGGAGGAGTTCCAAAAGTACCTGCGCTCTGATTGGTTGCTCCTGCCAGAGCTACCGCCATAAATCCATAACGCAATGGCGAACCCGCACCTGCTGTAACTGCTACACGCAGGGTGTAAGTTTTGCCGGGTTCATAAGCCGTAACCGCAGTTCCGTTGTCCAGCACCTGTACAGAAAGAGAAGGCGAAAAATTACCGCCGCTGTGGCAGAAAGAACAAAAAACCCCACCGCCTAAGGGAGATCCTGTGAGGTCGATGCTCTGGTTGGCACCCGCACCAGTTCCACTACCCATAAAAAGATAGGCACCCAATGAAAGCGCAAAAAAAGTGTAGATAAATTGAAATTTCATAAATATGGTGATTATTAGGTGAAAAAATATTCACAAGACAAGGCACTTTAGAACAGGCAGAAAGCCGAAGGGTTTATTCGATGTATAGACATTTTTACAAAGATCATCCCAAACGAACAGAAGTAAATAAAATTCTGTAATCTTGTCTATAAGACGACTGTTTGAATTTTATCAAATGCCGCCTCATCCAGAAGTTTTATCAAAACAAAAACACATGAACCGCTTTTTATTGCCACTTTTCCTGATTTGTTTTTTGGGACAGGTATCCTCCGGCTTTGCGCAGATAACTTATCCGTTGATTTTGGAGGAACGTGACCGCGCCCGGGTCATCAATGAAATACTGGAAGATCGTTTCAACAACCTGCTTCCCCTGCTCATGCGCAGGGAAGGCATTGACATGTGGATATTGATTTCGCGGGAGTATAATGAAGACCCGGTGATGAAGACCATGCTACCCGCCGAATGGCTTTCTGCACGCCGGCGAACCGTGATGGTTTTTTACGATAACGGCCCGGGGACAGCCCTCGAAAAAATCGCTATTGCCCGATATGATGTAGGTTTACTTAAAGCCGCATGGGATGTGAATGTTTACCCCGATCAATGGGAAGCGCTGGTAGAGGTTATAAAAACCAGGAATCCAAAAAAAATTGCCGTCAATACCTCCCAAACCTATGCACTTGCTGATGGCCTGACACATACGGAATACGAACAACTGATGAAAAAAATCCCGGAAACCTGGCATAGCCGCATGGTATCCGGCGAAAAATTATCCGTCGCCTGGCTGGAAACACGCAGCGAAAACGAGATGGTGCTTTACGAACACATTGCACACCTTTCCCATTTGATTGTACAGGAAGGACTTTCAGAAAAAGTCATTCAGCCCGGGGTAACCACTACAGAAGATGTTGTATGGTGGTATCGGCAGCGCGTCCGCGAACTCGGCCTCGATACCTGGTTTCATCCAACCGTGGACATTCAACGGGCAGATCCGGATAACTTTGACCACCTGCGCACTTTTTCCAAACGCCCCGACAAACAGGTTATCCTGCCCGGCGACTTGCTGCATGTAGATTTTGGCATTACTTACTTGCGCCTCAATACCGACATGCAACAACACGCCTATGTGCTGCGCCCGGGCGAAAAAGAGGTCCCTCCTTCCCTTAAGGCTGCTTTCAGACAAGGCAATCGTCTTCAGGACATTCTGGTCAGTAAATTTGTACAGGGAAAATCAGGCAATCAGGTATTGGCAGAGGCCCTTACCCAGGCCCGGGCAGAAAACATCGAAGGTACAATTTATACCCACCCGATCGGCTTTCACGGGCATGCAGCAGGCCCGACCATCGGCCTTTGGGACAACCAAAAAGGCGTACCAGGGCAAGGCGATTATCCTTTGTTTTACAATACCGCTTACTCTATTGAATTGAATGCCGCTGTCTTCATTCCTGAATGGAACAAAACTGTGCGCATCATGCTGGAAGAAGATGGTTATTTTAACGAAACCGGGTTCCGGTTTATTGATGGCCGGCAGGAGGCAATTTATGTGATTCCCAGGCAATGATTCATTACTCGGCGGGTATGACTATCTTTTGCAACCTGGCTTCCAACTGCTCCCAGCGGTAAATCTGAAAAGTCCTATCCGAAGACATGGCCACAAACAACCCTTTGGGAAAGTGCTTCCCAAGCGGCGCGCTGCATGCTTCCGAGCCATCGCTGTCAATGGCCGAAACCGGGATGATTCCAATTCGCTTGTGTTCATGCGGATTACTGGGTGTTCCATCTCTTGCAAAAACATGGAAGCGAGTGGCTTGCTGATCAGAAACTAAAATATATCCTTTCCCATTTGTTTGTTTATAGATGGAAATCCCCTCATGGTCATCAACAAAATCCTGATTGGCGAAAAAGGCCAATTCTGTATTGCTGCTGTCTGGATGAGCGTGATATTTGCGCACACCGGATCCTTCGTCTGAATAGTAAACATAACCCATCTCATCATCTACGGCTATTGCTTCGATCTCTTTACCTCCCTTGAAAGCCCCAAACTTACGCACCGGTTCTGCTACAACAATGCCTGAACTGTCTTTTAATAAATATTGCCATAGATAGCTGTCATCGGGGCCACTTTTTCGGCTTACAAAAGCGTATATCTTGTTGGTTAAAGGCGTTTTATACAAACCAACGCCCATTGGAGACTGCACCTTTTCCCCTTTAAAGGCATCAATACCGCCGTTATCAATGAAGGTCATTTCCGGCACCCGCAGGATACGGATATTGTCGCCGTTACGTTGAGCAAACACGGCAATGTCAACGGTATCGCCTTTTAGTGTAAAACCATATTCAACGTCTATATTGTTGGGGCGAGGAAGACCGGTAATTGACTTTTCTTTCAGAAGTTTGCCTTCTAAGCTGAATACGAAAACACCGCCATCGGTATCGCCTTTATCCGTACCCAGAATCAGGCTTTTTTCCGGATCAGTTGGATGAACCCAAATAGCTGGGTCATCGGTATCTGTTGGGGTAGCATCTGTAATAAAATCTGGTTTTAAAGCGTCGCCTGCAACTATGGCAGCTTGTTTTGATCCGCATGCATTAAAAAGCGCGAGGATAAACAGTGCCGGAAAAAACTTAATGAAAGGATGGAACATGATTGCTGCTATGAAAGTAGGAGGCTGCCCTGTCAAGGGCAACCTTTCCCGATTAGTTGGTAAATGAAATGAAACAAAAAGTCTATTCCTGATTCCCGAAGAAATCGAATTTAAGCCCTACATTAAACCGGGCATTGTAGTATTCTGCCTGCTGTGTACGGGAACGAATGCCCTGGTAGTAACGCAGCGGCTGATTGGTGAGGTTATTCGCATCTGCAAAAATGCGCAGGCGTTTCGAGATGGCATACGAGCCGTTTGCATCTAAGAAAAACTGACGATCATAATACCGGTCGCTAAAATCGTCATCCCCTACTTCGTCAATGTAATCATCCGCATAATTTGCCGACAGGCGCAATACCAAACGTTTGGTTTCATAGGACAGGGAGGCGTTGAATAAGTGGGGCACGGCTCCTGGAAGATCCAGCCCTTCCCGCTCCTCTCCATCTCCGTTTCTGATCCCGGTTGCATTAGATCCGGTATAGGTATAGTTGAGGTACACGCCCAGACCTTTCAAAGCGCCGGGTAAAAAATCGAGCTGGCGTTGTAAGGCGATTTCAAACCCATAAACGTCGGCAGTACCCCCGTTGAGCGGTTGAAAATAAGTCCACTCGTCGCCGCCAGTAATATCGGACACGTAGGACTCATTCACGAAAGTGTAAATAAAATTGTCAACTTTTTTGTAAAAAGCACCGGCAGAGAGCAAGCCAACAGAGCGGAAATACTGTTCCAGCATCAAATCGAGATTAGAGGCACGGGTTGGCTCCAGGTCCGGGTTTCCAGCCTCAATTTCTTCGTCTTCTGCGATGATATTCTGAAAAGGCACCAGATCGTAGTAATTTGGCCGCGCCAGGGTATTTGTCCAGGCGGCCCGAATGGAAAAGTTATCGGAAACATTGTATTTCAAGTGCAATCCGGGCAACACATTAGTGTAGTTTTTTTCGGCTGTTACTTCTCCGATCAGTTCTTCTTCGTCAAGTACCTGGTTGCCGGTGTATTCGATCTGCGTATTTTCTACCCGAATACCTGCAAGAACCGTCAATTTGTCTGTAAACTGCTGGTTCCAGAGGATATACCCTGCACTTACCGTTTCATTTACTGTATAATTTCCAGGCAAGTATTCTCCCGGCACAGCTTCCTTTTCAAACTGATTTGCATTGTTCAAATTGAGGTTGCCGATGAAATCAGCCGATGGAAAAACACCTGCAACGTATTGGCTGCCAGGCAAAAAATTGTCTTTGGTCGCATCTGTCAGATCCACTTTATCGAGTAGGTCGTATTGCTCTGTCAGCGGGCTGAATTCAAAAAAGTCATTATCGCGTATTTTGTCTTTAATTTTCGTACGGCCTCCAAATTTGAAGGTGCCAAAACGGCCTGCGACCTTGGTTGGCAAAGAAAAGTCGGCCCGGAGATTGAAATCTGTTTCTTCCGTGAATCCGGTTTCTTCCGTCAGTTCGTCCAATTCAAATTTGCTGGTTGCAAAATCTGCAGCATCTACCGGTCTTATATTTGGAAACATGGAATCGCTGACGTCCATGATGACTGGATATGCATCGTCGGAAGCATATTTAATATAGCGCTCGCGGTTCTTTTCCTCTGAAGCCGTCGCGTAAGAGGCTTGCCAGTCAAGGCGAAGTTTGCCGAAAAGGTGATCCCCCCGAAGAGAATAATTTTGGGTGCGTTGAGACTCCAGTCGCCGACCATCTGAATCAGCGGAGCCTGCTTTTACTTCCCGGCTTGCCGCAGCCGTATAGCCTGTAATCGTTTCCGTACCATCTACAAAAACAGGTTCTATATCCTCGAATGTCAGCCGGAAGCGGTTTTCCCAATCATCGCGCCAATTGTAAATTCCTTGAAAATACAGCGTATGATTGGCGCCAAGTTTATAGTCAAGCGAAGCGGAAAGACTCCTGCGTTGACGGCGTACTTCGTATTGTCTAACGTCCATTTCTTCAAGAAATGGATTCACGTCAATGTCTTCTTCTGTAAGTGGGCTTTCTACTTCATTGGCCCACACCATCTCAATATTATCGGATCCAAAATTGTGGTCGTTGATTGTTCCGCTCACGATAAGCCCCAATTTATCCCCGGCAAAACGATCTCCGGCAATAAGGGTTCCCGTCCAGATTGGTTTGTTTGACAACAGATTCAAACCGCTGGCAGCAGTGCCTGAAAGCCTTAATCCGCTTGGAGCTGCACGCGTAATGAGATTCACTGCCCCGCCAAGGGCATCTGCTTCCATATCCGGGGTGAGGGTTTTATTCACTTCAATCGTTTGTATCATATCGGAAGGAATGAGGTCGAGCTGAACATTCCGGTTGTCCCCCTCAGCAGAGGGGACCCGTTCGCCATTGATCCGCACCGCGTTGAGTTGTGGCGCAAAACCACGAATCAGTATATTGCGTGCCTCGCCCTGGTCGCCCTGCATGGTTATGCCCGGGATGCGTTTCAAAGCATCGCCTGTATTTGCATCAGGGAAACGGCCGATCTGGTCGGCAGCGACTATATTGGTTACATTGACATTGTTTTTTTGCTGATTGAGTGCTTTTGCCTGACCTTTTAGGCGATCGCCAAGTACTAAAACTTCATTGATGAGTTGCACTCCGGAGGAGAGCCTGATGTTCAGCTCTGTCGTTTCGGCATTTTGGATGGACGCTTCCCGCTGTACTGGCTGATAGCCGATGTAAGCAACTTCTAAGGTATAGGTGCCAGCTTCGAGGTCTGAAATGACGTATTTGCCATTCGCATCGGTAATAGCGCCCCGGTTGAGATTGCCTATGTAAATGGTTGCTCCCGGCAAAAAAAGACCGTCTTCGTCCAGCACAGTACCGGTGAGTATCCCCTGAGCTTTTAAAGAAAAGCTTACGGAGATAGCGAGCAAAAAGAGCAAAGAACTTTTCATGCGTTTTGACGGCAAAAGTAGGCGGGCCATTTTTAGGGGAGGGGACTTTTAAGATTAAGGAATCTTTACCTTTCGATTAACGCTATGTTTATGAAATAACAGAACCCCGGGCAGGCAACACTTTCCCGGGGTTCTGTTAAAGATTTAAGAGGATACTACTTTACTTCTTCAGCAAATCGCGAATTTCTGCAAGTAACGTCTCCGTGGCCGACGGCGCAGGGGGTGCAGCAGGCGCTGCTTCTTCCTGCTTTTTCATTTTATTGAACCCCTTAACGACCATAAAAATAACAAAAGCGATCACTAAAAAGTCAATGATGCTCTGGATGAATGCGCCAAGCATAATCACCAATGCAGGGGTAGTGATGGTGCCATCGGCCCCCATTTCTGCAGCTTTAAGGGTAATGGGAAGCGCTTTGTCTAACTGAACGCCGCCAAGAACCAAACCGAGTATCGGTGAAATGATGTTGTCTACCAATGAAGCTACAATTTTGCCAAAAGCGCCACCGATAATGACCCCCACAGCAAGATCCATCACATTCCCTTTGTTGATAAAATCCTTAAATTCTTTCCACATAGCTGGTTTGTTTTGTTTTGAAAAGCATGATTTACAACGGATAAATGTAATGATTCTGGCAGAAAAACCAAATAGTTATGCCATTCATTTGCATTTTTGTTGTTATTAGTGTGCAAAATAATAAAAAACACGTCAATTTATAACAATAAATTTACACAATTTTATAAATTGCCCAAAAATCCTTAGATATGGTTAGTCGCGACACCCTATGGAAAGGCATTATTGAAGATTTAGCAGAAGAAATGCTGAATTTCTTTTTCCCGCAATACATTGATAATATTGATTTTACACGTGGCTTCGAGTTTCTGGATAAAGAACTGGAGCAAATACTTCCAGCATCGGAAACCCAATTGCGCCGCGCAGACAAACTGCTAAAGGGCTGGCTCAAAAGTGGGGAAGAGCATTGGTTCCTCATTCATGTAGAAATTCAGGGCTATGCCGATCCGAATTTTCCCAAACGCATGTTCCAGAGTGGCTACCGTATCCAGGATCGCTATGAGCAGCCGTTGACTGCATTGGCAATTTACACAGACAAAAACCGAAAATACCACAAAAGCAAGTACAAACAATCCTTCATGGGAACGGAAATGACCTATCGGTTCAACACATTTATCCTGGCGGATCATACACCGGAGGAATTGGCTCTAAGTGACAATATTTTCGCGGTTGTACTGGAAGCTGCCTGGTCAGGACTTTCCCGGTCTCTTAAGGACGAAACGTTACTGAACATGCAGCTTGCAACAGTACGCCGATTATTGAGCAGGGGTTATCACATCAAAAAAATAAGGCGCGTTTTGAACTTCATTCGTTTCTATGTGCGTTTTGAAAACAAAGAAAGTTTCCCTAAATTTGAAATTGAATTGGATCAAATTACTCAAAATCGCAAAGCTATGGGCATCGAAGAAGCAATCCTGCATGAAGTAGAACAGCGAGGCATTGAGAAAGGGATGGAAAAGGGGATGGAAAAAGGGATGGAAAAAGGGATGGAAAAAGGGATGGAAAAGGGGATCAAACAGGGCATTGAAGGGGGGATTCGGTTAAGTAAACGAAAAGTCATTGCCAATGGTGTCGAAAATGGCCTCTCAGAAGCATTGCTTGCTACCCTCACCGAACTTACACTCGAGGAAGTAAAGGCAGTCATTAAATCGCTTGAGGAAGATTTACCCAATTCGTAGGGATACAAAACAGTCTTCCAGCCTGCTCCTACCCATCAAGGATAAAAACAGATTCCATTCAATACGCAAAAGGGGCTTGCCTGATATCCAGACAAGCCCCCTTCTTTTTTTGGGTAGGACCTATGGCCCATCATAGATGGGATTAGGACTACATTGCTCCCCGATCCTGACGAATCTTATTCAGTGCCGATCCTGCACGAACCCATACGATTTGCTGCTCGTTATAGGTATGCGCCAATTCAAACCGATCTTGTGTACCATCTGTGTGGTTGAGCACCACTGTCAGGTTAACACCGGGTTTCATGTCTTCAAAACCAAGTAAATCTACCGTATCATCCTGACGAATGAGATCGTAATCGGCCGGGTTTACAAAGGTGAGGGCCAGCATGCCCTGCTTTTTCAGGTTTGTTTCGTGAATGCGCGCAAAAGATTTCACGACAACGGCTTTTACCCCAAGAAACCGCGGTTGCATGGCTGCATGTTCACGCGAAGAACCTTCCCCATAGTTTTCTTCTCCAAAAACAATGGTGCCAATACCTGCATTGCGGTAAGCAAGGCCGGAATCCGGCACGGCCATAAATTTATCTTCTACAAAATTGAGCACGTTATTGGCCTCATCGTTGTAGGCATTGATGGCACTGATAAAAGTATTTTTGGCAATATTTTGCAAATGCCCGCGAAATTCCAGCCACGGCCCGGCCATGGAAATGTGGTCGGTTGTACACTTGCCTTTGATTTTGATCAAAACCCGCATGCCTTTCAGTTGTGTTGCGGTGATCGGCGTAAAAGGCGTCAGCAGTTGCAACCGGTTGGAAGTTGGCGCAACTTCGATTTTCACGCTACTGCCATCTGCGGCCGGTGCCTGAAATCCCGCATCTTCTACATCAAAGCCTTTCACCGGTAACTCTGCGCCAACCGGAGGATCTAATTTTACAGCAACTCCGTCTTCGTTGATCAGGGTATCCGTAAGCGGATTAAATGTCAAATCACCTGCAATTGCAAAAGCCGTTACAATTTCCGGAGAAGCTACAAACGCGCGGGTTTGAGGGTTGCCATCATTGCGTTTGGAAAAGTTGCGGTTAAAAGAGGTGATGATGGAGTTAGCACGTTTCGGATCGTCAGTATGCCGCGACCATTGTCCGATGCATGGCCCACAGGCATTTGCCATCACCACACCGCCCATTTTTTCGAAAGCTTCCAATTGTCCGTCGCGCTGAACCGTATAGCGGATTTGTTCCGACCCGGGGGTCACCGTAAACTCGGCTTTCACCTTCAGTCTTTTATCTACTGCCTGCCGTGCGATGGAGGCTGCACGATCCAGGTCTTCGTAGGAAGAATTCGTGCACGAGCCAATCAGGCCTACTTCTAATTTTTGTGGATAATCATTTTCGCGAACTGCTTTTGCAAACTCGGAGATTGGCCATGCCAGATCAGGTGTGTACGGGCCATTAATGTGAGGTTCCAAAGCAGACAGGTCAATTTCGATAACCTGATCAAAGTATTTTTCCGGATTGGCATAACAATCGGCATCACCGGTAAGGTGTTCAGCCACCCGGTCAGCCAGGTCAGCAACATCGGCACGATCCGTGGCGCGGAGGTAGCGACTCATGGATTCATCGTAACCGAAGGTAGAAGTGGTTGCACCAATCTCAGCACCCATGTTGCAAATGGTGCCTTTTCCGGTACAGGACATCGACTGTGCGCCCGGGCCAAAATATTCTACAATGGCGCCGGTTCCGCCTTTTACGGTCAGGATACCTGCTACCTTGAGAATGACATCCTTTGCTGAAGTCCAGCCACTCATTTTCCCGGTGAGCTTCACGCCAATGAGTTTGGGCATTTTTAATTCCCAGGCCATGCCTACCATTACATCTACTGCGTCAGCGCCGCCTACCCCAATGGCTACCATGCCCAGGCCGCCTGCATTCACTGTATGAGAATCGGTGCCGATCATCATTCCGCCCGGAAAGGCATAGTTTTCCAGCACAATCTGGTGGATGATGCCGGAACCGGGCTTCCAGAAACCAATCCCGTATTTATTGGAAACAGAAGCTAAAAAATCATACACTTCCGAATTGACCTGCTTAGCAGTCTGCAAATC
>JABWAJ010000124.1 GCA_013361075.1 Saprospiraceae bacterium
GGAAACAAGGCATCACTCCATTTAGCCCATATTCCCAAACTTAGGAGGGTCAAGCCAGGACCTGCGATAACCAGAAGGTGCGCCTGGAAGTATGACATGGGAAATATGGAAATAGCGGTATATAGATCATAAGCAAAAAAAACGCCCCCTGTGAACAGCAAAAACCAAACTGAGGTCTTGAAATAATCGCTTTTACCGGATTTCACGCCACTCAATAAATCGAATTGGTTATGCCAGACCGCCAGCCGGTTACCTGACAAAATCACAATAAATTGCCGCTCATCTGCCAGCTTAAAAGACCTTCCAAGTTTGAGGATAGCCTTGTTCGGGATGGTTTCGATCAATTGTCCATTCAGGGAAATGGAGAGGTTCTTGTAGTTTTTTCCCCATGTAAGTTGCAGCGTTTCCGTATCGCTCAGTTCAATGATTTGTTGGAACATGGCACGATTTTGAAAACAAGGTAAGGATTTTCAAGGATTCAGTATTTGTACGTAACCCTGCGCGTCATTTTCCGTAAAAGAGATATATGCCAAAAAATGGCAATGTATCAAATCTGTGTGAATCATGGCAAAAATACTCATCGTGGATGACGAAGGCAGCATCCGGCGTACCTTGCGGGAAATTCTGGAGTTTGAAAAGTATGAAGTTTCAGAGGCAGTAGACGGCCTCGATGCTTTGGCAAAAGTGAAACAAGGTGGCTTTGACCTGATTTTGCTCGACATCAAGATGCCGAAAATGGACGGGATGGAAGCCCTGGACCGCATCCGGGAATCGGCTCCCGATGCACAAATCATCATGATTTCGGGGCATGCTACCATTGATACAGCAGTAGAGGCGGTCAAGCGGGGAGCTTTTGATTTTATTTCCAAACCATTAGATCTCAATCGTTTGCTCATTACGCTGCGCAATGCTCTTGACCGTTCCAATCTGGTTGTGGAAACAAAAGCGCTTCGGCGCAAAGTGTCCCAATCCAAAGTACAGGAAATCATTGGGGAGTCGGAAGGAATACGGCTTGTAAAAAGCACCATTGACCGCATTGCGCCAACCGATGCGCGGGTACTGGTGCTGGGCGGTAATGGTAGCGGAAAAGAACTTGTCGCCCGTTGGATTCACGAAAAAAGTGTACGTGCCTCCAGCCCGATTGTGGAGGTCAATTGTGCAGCCATCCCTTCGGAATTAATTGAAAGTGAGTTGTTTGGACACGAAAAAGGTTCCTTTACCTCAGCCATTAAGCAACGCATTGGCAAGTTTGAACAAGCGCACGGCGGCACGCTCTTTTTGGATGAAATTGGCGATATGAGTCTCAGTGCTCAGGCGAAAGTATTGCGCGCCCTGCAGGAAAGCCGCATCACCAGAGTTGGCGGCGAGAAAGAAATTGCAGTAGATGTGCGCGTCGTTGCGGCTACCAACAAGGACCTTCGGAAAGAAATTCAGGCAGGGCGTTTTCGGGAAGATTTATACCACCGCCTTGCGGTTATCGTTGTGCAGGTGCCGGCGCTAAATGACCGGAGGGAGGACATACCCTTGCTCATCCGGCATTTTAATGAACAGATTTGTGCAGAATATGGCATTGCGCCCAAACGTTTTGAACCGGGCGCCATAGAGGCATTGCAGGCACTTAACTGGACCGGAAATATCCGGGAATTGCGCAATGTGGTTGAGCGCCTGCTCATTCTGAGCCAGGAACGGGTAACGGAAGGAGATGTTGAACGTTATGCGGCGCCTTCTGTTGCCAACACAGATGTTGCCTATAACCTGACTGAATTACTGGATCGTTTTGAAAGTCTGGAGGCATTGCAACAACACATAGCCCGGGAGTACGGGAAAATGCGGATGGTCGTTTCATAACAGGGAGAAAGCAGTTGGCAGCTTGCGGCGGCAGCAATTCACTTCTCCAAAAACTGCCAACTGACTATTGCTATGGATTGCCCAGATTTTCTTCACTTTTATTGCTTCCTCCGGACAGTTTGGCATCTTTCATTTTTTCAAGAAGGGCATCGCGGACTTTGGCAAATTCCGGCATGACAGCTTTTGGAAGGGGCTCCGGATTTGGAAGATTGAGGCGCAGGTGATTCACTTGTTTGCCGTTTTTCCAGAAGCGGAAACAAACGTGCGGGCCTGTAGCCAATCCGGTTGAACCAACATAGCCAATGATCTCGCCCTGCTGAACGCGGGCACCTGCACGAATCCCTTTTGCAAAACCACGCATGTGCAGGTACTGGGTTTCATAGGAACCGGCGTGTTTGATTTTTACAAAATTTCCGTTGCCGCTGGTGTAGGAAGCCTGGCTCACAGTACCATCGCCAACAGCCATGATTGGCGTTCCGTGCGGGGCTGCATAGTCGGTTCCGTAATGTGGCCTGCGGTATTTCAGAATAGGGTGGAGGCGGTTCAGGTTGTAATAGGAAGAAATACGGGAATATTTGAGCGGGGCTTTGAGAAATGCCGATTTCATAGGGCGTCCTTCCTGATCATAATAACCTTTGTATTGGCCATTGTCGAAATAAATGGCGTGGTATGCTTTCTTTTCACTTTTGTAGTAAGCAGCCAGAACTTTCCCGATGCCGGCAGGTTTGCCTTCCACAAAATCTTCTTCGTAGACTAATTTAAATTCATCGCCTTTTTGCAAATGGTGGAAATCAACCGACCATTGCAGGGCATCTTCCATTTTGTCGGTTAGTTCATAGCTGAACCCTGTATTGGTCATGGCCTGCCACAGTGATGATTCAATGACGCCTGCCGCAGCATTCACTGACCGCGAGGTTTCGCGTTTGATGCGTTCTACTTTTTGGTCGCCATCCAGATGGAAGATGACGTATTCATAAACATTGGGTTCGTAAATAAAATGAAGGCCTTTACCCCCTTGAGAAAGAATGGTGTAGGGGTGGCCAGCGCGGATATTTGTCACGTTAAAAGTACCTTTTGCGTTGCGCGCAATCCGGTCAACTGAGGCATAATCAATGCCATGTGGCTGCAATAAATCGGCGAGTACCTGGCCGGATTTGATTTTTCCGTCAAAAACCTGAAACGTATCAATGGCATATCCATAGCGCAAAGTTGGTTGTTTGATCGGAAAAGAGCCGAGCTCAACTTTTTTTTCGCTTTCGGCTACTGAAGCACCGAGGTTGGCGGTTAAATTTGGAAAAAAGTAAAGAGAAGCACCGACCAGCAAAGTCATACTACCTGCAAAAATACCGACCACCAAACCATTTTTTTTGGCCTGATTGCCCTGATTGTCTGTTAACCCCACGATTTTGGATTTTACAAGTTCTGAAATACGGACAGTGTCGCAGGTGTTGAAAACAGGGAAGCAGAATGGGATGCATTGGCCCGGCCTGCTTGCCTGTTGAACATAAAGGGAATTGGCAAGTGTGTGTTGTCGTGTTCTTTTTGCGATCAGATTGCGTTAGCTGTCCGTTATTTTATTTTTGTTTGTTGACAAAATGAATCTTTGTCCGGACGCACTTTCCCCCTTTTTCCTTCCACGTTTTTTTCTTAGTGCGAAACCGAATGCTCGCAAATATAGAACAGCAGTCCATACTTGCATAAAGTTTTATGTTAAAACTATTTTTAGAAACTGAAAGTCATCCCCAAACTCGGTAAAATAGGCAACTGATTTACCCGGTTGTTACTTACGCGGTCTACATAAAACACATTCTCCCGGTTGTAGACATTGGTCACGCTGGCCAGTACTTCCAGCTTTGCATATTCACCAAAAAAGAACGTGCGTTTGAGCGAAGCATCCAAACGGTGGTAGTAAGAAAGCCGACCGTCGTTGCGGGTGGGCGACAGCAGGGTTCCGAGGTCAAAATTCCCGGTCAGGATGTCCGTAAGGATCAAATCGTCAAAAGTATTGTCCTGATAGAATCCCTGAGTACGCGTGAAGGGAAAACCCGAACCCATGTTCCAGCGAAGGCTTGCTTCCCAGGCATTTTTTTTACCGAAACTATAGGTGCCCAGTGCATTGACGTTGTGCCTGCGGTCGAAAACCGTCGGGTAAACCTGCTCGCCGTCGTCGCGGTTGACATACCCCAAAGAATAGGTCAGCCAGAGATAAGCCTGCTTGCTCTCATAACGCAATGAAAAATCTACGCCGTAAGCATTGCCGGTTTCAGTGACAAAATCGGGGTCACTATCCTTGCGTTTGTTCCGGTTGATGGCAATCAACTGCGTGAAATTTTTGTAATAAGGTTCTATGTTCAGTTCCAGTGTTTTGCTAAGGTCTATCTCTACACCAGCAACGCCGTGCATGGATTTTTGCAGCCGTGTATTGGTTGGGGTACGCGTTCCTGGCTCGTACAGGGTTTCTTCCGGGCCGGCGAGGAATCCCACGAAAAAGTTGACCACATCCAGTTCGTTAACCGTACTGATGAGGTTTTGGGAATAAAAGCCTCCTGCTGCTTTGATTCGCAGAAAATCGGTGATGTTGTACTTGAGGCCAACCCTGGGTTCAAAGGACATGGAAGATTGCGACGCGTAATACTGCGCCCGAATACCCGGTTCAATGATCAGGTTGCCCAATTTGTATTTGTACTTGAAATAACCGGCTACTTCGGTTGTAAAATCCTGCTGCTGGATGTCGGCACCAAAAATGTTCCGGAATGTCAGGTCGGTATTGAATCCGTTAAATTCAAATCCATAGGTGATCTGACTTTTATCTCCAAAATAATTGAAGTTCAAAATGGCCGAATAACTGCTGATCCTGCTGTTGCGCGGCCCGCCATCCGGTTCTTTCAAGGCAATTTCGTAATTGGAGAAAGAGATGGATCCGTCCAGCACCACGTTGGAATTAACCGGCACCAGGGTAAAGCTGGAACCCAAACCGGTAGTTGTCCAGTTCAGATCGGCTACCCCGACAAAGTTGAAGCGGTCGGTGAAATTAAAGCCAAAGAGGTTCAGTTTGCTGCCATTACCACCCAGAAAAGACACCTTGCCGTAAATGTCGGTATATTGATAAGGCAATCCGAAATCGCCAAGATTGGCAAGGCTCGTATCCCCTGCGGCAAAGGAAAAGAAGGTGGTATCGGTAGCGTAGGGGTAGAAAATTTTAGAGCTTTCATTCAGGTAAGAGTGTTTTCCGGTTACGAGAAAGGAAGCGCTGCTGCCCGTTTTTTCGTTGAACGGGCGAATGGGGCCTTCAATTAAAGCTTTAGCCTGGAACGGGCTAGCCGAAACGAGTCCACTCAGTCGTTTTTTATTGCCTTCCCGGGTTTTTATGTCCACCACCGCCGAAACGCGACCGCCGTATTCAGCGTTGAACCCCCCTGTCAGTACATCCACACTCCGGATGGTTTCTGTTTCAAAAACGGAAAAGAAACCAATGGTATGGAAAGGGTTGTAAATGGTCATGCCATCGAGCAAAATTTTATTTTGCACCGGCGAGCCGCCCCGGATATAGAGCTGTCCGCCCTGGTCGCCTGAAACAATAATGCCGGGCAATACCGGCAGGTACTGAGCGATGTCCGATTCGCCACCCGTGGATGGGAGGGACCGGATCTGCTTGGGGGTCACGGTTACTTTGGAGATCTGGACGTCTGTTCGGGCTTGTTCGCGCCGTCCGGAAACGTTTACCGTACCCAGTTCAATCGCACTTTCAGTTAACAAAATTCGCTCATAAACAATGGCACCTGCTTTTAACGTAACGTCAACAACTACACTATCATAGCCAACATAGGTGGCGACGAGCTTGTAAGATTTGGGGGGCAGGTTGCCCAAACTAAAAAAACCGTTTTCGTCAGTGTTGGTACCATAATTGGTGCCTTCAAGACGGACATTGCCGAGGATGATGGGCTCACCCGTTTTCTGATCGAATACATTGCCCCGGATGGTGCCGTTTTGTGCAGAAATCACCCCTTGGAATAGGCTTAAAAAGCTGATAATGAATATGATTCTGTTCATTGAATGTTTGCCTTTTACAGTCAGGACTAATAAAAAAGAGCGGCAAAGATAATCGTATTTGTGCCATTGGCAAGCAAGGATTTTGTCGCATGGGTTTCAATTGCCGTTAAACAACAACAATAAGGACATCTTCCATTCTATCTTTACCAATCCCCGGGATTTTGCCAAAATTATTTATCAGGACAGGAGTGCTGGATCATACGGTAGCTTATACCGGCGAGCATCGGCAGTGCATAAAAGCAGTGAATAAACTCGACACACCAAGTTCTGAAAACGAGTTTGTCAGCACTTCATTGGAAACTACAACCTTGTGGTATGGCGACAAGCCTTTTTGAGATTCCCTTCGGGAAAGACATTTTGGGCTCAAAAAGTAGACAAAAACCAGGAGCAATGACCATCCGGCTAAATTCCAGCAGGACTCCAGTCAAATGCACAAGCAAAATATGCACTGCCTACGCTCGGTGGTAAGAGCTACCAAACAACATACTTGGTAGATTTTCCCAAAGGCATGAATGAATACCTCATCAAACAACCGTTTCTATTTCAAAATTAACCGCCTTTTTTGCCGCTTTATTAAACCGATTAATAAAGGTGCAATGCTGGCAAAAATCTTCAACCAGGACGCCCTTCAAAAAGCCATCTCTCATCTTTATAAATCGATCGCTGTTTAGAATCTCTTCCAAGGGTTGTTCTTTGGCATTGCCCAATTTGATCACGGCATTTTTGTCTAAGCAACAGGGGACTACCGAACCATCGGCATGGATGCCAATGTGATTGACCGTGCCATGACAACGGCCTTGCGTACCCTGATGTGGCAATAAAAAAGAAGGCCATTCAAACCGGGAGTCAAAATGCAGGTAAAGTCTGTTCCAGATTTTTTTGGATTTGATGATGCCTAATTCTATGTTTCTATTGATCTCTATATTGAAACAGGATTCTATTTTTGCAAATATATCTTCATTATCAGCGTCCTTGCTTTCTTGATTCCACAGCCTGAAATTGGTGTATAGGGCGGGCCTCAACTCATGAGCCAATTTTACGAATTCAAATATGGGCAATAAGTAGGGCTCAATATCCCGGTTTGGAAAATTGTCTTTGAAAGCCTGCAGCGAAAAATTGACTTGCCGGATACAGTTGGCGTTTATCAGGTGTTCTTTGTATTTTTTTATCAAAATTCCATTGGTTGTCAGCTCAATTTGCGTGTTGTATTTTTCGCAAATTTCCAATAGTTGCAAAAACTTAGGATGTGCAAGGGGTTCTCCCATCAAATGCAAACAGATAATTTCAGCCAATGGTGCTGCTTGTTCCAGTATGGCCTCAAATTCGGCAGGATCCATTAACTTTTTATCCTTTTCGACCACCGGACAAAAAGAACACTGCACATTGCAAATGTTGGATATTTCTATGTAGATTTTTTTGAACATGCTCCTGGTGGTATCTGTTTTTTATTGATGTTTTTTTGGTTTAAATTGTTGATTTTTAATAAATTAATTGGTGTTTGGCGCCGGGTCAAAGCACAATCCGGTTGAAAACTGCGGCAAAGTTACAACAAACCAGCGATCAGGCAATCTTATTGAATTTTAACAAACTTAGCCCATGCCATTTTTTGTTAATTTGTAGTTATTAAAAAGTAACTTCGCTGAATCTTCGATGTTTTTTGCTCCTTTGTTTTATGGAACCTAATGCCCGTAACTTATGGATGAATATGTAATTAATCTTTCCAATTTCCAATTGACCCAGCAGGATTTTTTCATACGCCTGCTGGTTTCAATCGGCATTGGTTTTCTGATCGGGCTGGAGCGGGAACATGCGGCTATGACTGATAATGAAAAGAGTTTTGCGGGCATCCGGACCTTTGTTTTTGTGGTGGTGTTGGGTTTTATTGCTACCATGCTGCATTATTTGCTCGCACCCTGGGTTTATGGCATAGTGTTGCTGTCCACGGTCCTGATTATCGGTATTGCTTATTGGGTCACGGCTTCTAAGGGAGATATTGGGGGTACAACTGAGTTTTCCGCCCTCATCGCTTTCTTTTTAGGCAGTTTATCGTTTTTAGGATACATTGAACTTAGCCTGGCCGTTACCGTAATGGTTCTGGTGTTGTTGTCTTCCAAACTAAAGTTGAAGGCAATAGTCGGTAAAATTACCCGGGAAGAGTTGTATGACCTCATCCGTTTTGTCGTTGCAGCCTTGTTGATCCTGCCTTTTTTGCCCGACGAGGCGATGGGGCCTTATGAGGTAATCAACCCCAGCGAAATTGGCTGGGTGGTGATCCTAACCTCGGGGCTGGGCTTACTTGGGTATTTGCTGATCAAATTTTTGGGTGCAAGCAAGGGCATTTTGCTTACCGGAATTTTTGGTGGTTTAGTCTCCAGTACCTTGATTACCTGGGTATTTGCAAAAAGGAGCAAGGAGACACCCGCCATTTCTGCCAATTACGCCACCGGAATTTTAGCGGCTTCCACCATCATGGTGATCCGGGTTATGCTTTGGGTGAGTATTTTTAATGGGGCGCTGGCGAAGAGTTTGTACATTCCTTTTGGCATCATGTTGCTGGCTGCGGCCGGGATTACCCTGTATTTTTATCTGGGCCACAAAGACGGCAAAGAGCAGGATGCATCCATCCCATTGGGAAAGCCACTCAATTTGCAGGGTGCTCTGGTTTTCGGACTCCTGTACATGGCAGTCATTGTCCTAATCAGTTATACCCATGCCTATTTTGGCACCGGAGGGATTTTAGTATCCAGCAGCATTGCCGGGCTTGCAGATGTAGATGCCATTACCATCTCCGTTTCAAAATTAACGGGTGCCACCGTCCAGCTTCAAACGGCAGGTACAGCTGTGTTGCTGGCCACAATTTGCAACACTTTAGTTAAGTTCAGCATTGCTCTCTGGGCGGGCAGCCGGGAAATGAGGAAGTTTATTTTGGTGGGTTACGGGCTCGTTTTTCTGGCCGCACTGCTTGGTTTGGGCATAGTGAATTGGTGAATAACCCGGAATGGATGCAGCGCAGTCGGTTAACCGGCATTGCTTTCTTCCAAGAGTTGAAAACTTAGGATATGCAAAAGGTTCTCCTGACGGGTATCTGTTTTTAGCAATTGGTTGTTAATAAGTTAAGTAATTGAGTGTGGATTTTTCCCGTAGTTCAACCGGCGTGGGAATTACTGCCTTCTTTTCCGCTCGGTATCCTCCTTTAGCTTTTGAATTTCCTGCTTCGTCAAACTATCAATTCCCTGTTTTTTGATTTTGTCCAATATTTTGTCAATCTCATTTCTATTGTCCCGCACTGCAGCATTGTATTTATCTTCGGGTAGATAAAACCCTTTTTGTTTTCCGGGGGTTGGGTTTATTAACAAAAATCCAGGCCTCGTTAAAATCAAATAAATGAAAATGGCGGAAGGAACAACAATGAGCAATATGGGCAAATAATTGTGTTTGATCGAATCAGGAAACAGGACGAGAGCAATGGTTAACCCTACCAACCCCCCGCCCAAATGTGCATCGTGGCCAATGTTATCGCTTTGTGACCGGATGCCGTAGATAGAAACCAAAACGTACAACAACCCATAAGCCCAGCCCGGAATGTAAATGGGCAGAATCAACAGGCTGAGTTCAATGCCCGGGAATAATGCAATGGCCGCAAATATCAGCCCGCTGACAGCGCCGGATGCCCCAATGGCACTGTAATCTGAATGATTTCGATGAATGTACAACGAAAACAGGCTGCCGCCCAATAAACTGCCAAAATAGAGCAGAATAAAATTAGAAAGCCCAAGTTTGAATTCAAGGGCGTCGCTGAAAAAATACAGCGTTGCCATATTGAATATTAGGTGCATCCAGCTCACATGCAGGAATCCGGAGCTCAGCATCCGCCGGTACTCCTTGTTAATCAGGATTTTATCAATTTGAAAAGAGTATTTTTCCAGAAAGGCATGATCCTTCAATCCCTGGTAGGAAAAAAGAGTGGTTGCCAAAATGATGATAAAACCAATGGTACTTGTCTCCTGCATGGTACAAAGTTTTATTTACACCTCCTTTTGATCGTCAAACAAAAACTCTTCATCAAGGATATTGGCATCGGATTTTTCTTTGAAGCGGTCTGCTGCCCAGCGCTTTTCCAGTAAGGTATAAAAGCCCCAGCAAGCCAACAACCCAAAAGGCAGGGCAAGAAGACCCATACCCAGATCGGAAAGGGTATCAATAGAAATTACGAGTACCCATTCATAAAAAAAAACAATCGCAATTCCACCAATAAAGGTTCCTACATAGTAAGAAGCAATACCTGCAAGCGCAAGTCCCCACTTGTTTTTACCATAAGTTTCTGCGAGGCGATAAAATCCCCGGCCGATGAAATAAAGCAAGATAATGCCTAACATTTGGTTGTTTTTTAGGTTTGTAAATGAATGGAAAAGAAAATGTTTTATTCAAAACTTATTTCTTCAAATAAGTATCATTAAAAGCTAATGGTAATAGTAGAGAAGCTGCGTCAAAAATATAGGTTGATCCCCCCGGTTTATGGAAAATTACGCGGATGTTTTTTTCCTGGTTTTGTTCCATTTCAACAAGAACCTGTCTGCAAAAACCGCAGGCTGTTATCGGCACCGCCGAGTTTGATTTTAAAGCGGTAATGGCAATTGCAATGATTTTGTGATCCGGATAATTGCTGTGAACGTAATTCAATACCGTTCGTTCCGCACAAGTTCCCGCCGGGTAGGAGATGTTTTCCTGATTGCTGCCTGCATAAATAGCCCCATTGTCGAGTAGTACAGCAGCTCCTACCGGGAATTTCGAATAAGGAGAATACGCTTTTTGGGCAATGCTTATGGCTTTTTCGATTAATTCCACATCAGCAGCAGCCAACTCATTGAGAGAAACAAACTCGGAATATTCAACAGACAGAAGCTTTTTGTTCATTGCGGTACATTAAGCGATTTCCAAAGCAATTTTCATCATGTCATTAAAAGATTGCTCCCGGTCTTTTTGACTGGAAGCTGCCCCTGTAATGATATTGTCGCTGACGGTGAGCAGTGAAAGTGCTTTTGCGCCAAGCCTTTTCGCCAGGGTAAAAAGGATTTGTGATTCCATGTCTACCCCTAAGATACCATGCTTTTCCCAAACGTCCCAACGGTTTGGAGATTCGTCATAAAAGGTATTGGTGCTGAATACAGATCCTTGCAGGGTTTTGATATTCATTTTTTTGGCTGCCTCTACCGCCTTGTACAACAACTCCCACTCCGCTGTGGCTGCAAAATGCATTCCTTTGAAATGGTGTGCATTCGCGTCGCTGTCGCCTGAGGCGCTCATGGCTACAATCACTTCACCGAGGTTGATGCTTTTTTGAAGCGCCCCGCAGGTGCCCACCCGGATGATGTTTTTGACCTGATACGTGCTGATCAGTTCATTGATGTAAATGCCCGCGCTTCCCATGCCCATGCCTGAGCCCTGAATGGAAACCCTTTTGCCCTGATAATAGCCCGTAAAGCCAAACATACCCCTGACCTTGTTGTAGCAAATGGCCTGTTCAAGCATGGTTTCGGCTACGTGTTTGGCACGGAGCGGGTCGCCCGGCAATAAAACAGTTTCTGCTATGTCGCCAACTTTGGCTTCTAAAT
>JABWAJ010000719.1 GCA_013361075.1 Saprospiraceae bacterium
GAAGTAACCTCCGCAAAACCATATGATCCATCGTCTAATGACTGGGCTAATGTTGCCGTTGGGAAGTCTTCGTTATTCGGCGCCTGTGCCGGATGAATAATATTAATGGCAGTGGTCGTATGCGCCTCAAGGGCTGAAAAATCCCATGTCTGGTTAGCTCCGGCTTCGCCAATGCTCACGTTTTGCGGAAGCGTATCCAGAGCAAAATTGATCACATCTCCAATAGCAGGGGCATTGGCTGCGGTAAGCGTGATTTGTGCCTGCGCCATGTTGAGCAACAATGAACACAAAATCAGAGGGAGTACAAATTTCAGTTTCATGACTTTAGATTTTAATTCTTAAAAAGATTGATTAACAGTGGGTTAAAAATAAAGAATGGTTACCTTATCGAAGTAAAAATTTCCCGGTGAACAACAGTTCTTCCGTGCTTTCCAATTTCCAGTAGTACAATCCCGGTCGCTGTGGCGTACGCCATCCATAGCTGCCGTTGGAAACCTCCTGCCGGAACAATTCTTTCCCCCGGTTGTCCAACACAATGAGTTGCAGTGGGGTGCTGTTGTCCTGTTTCCATTGAAAAAAGATTTCGTTCCCGGGTTTAACCGTCTGGTTGACAGTCGGAGAAGTAATTTCCAGACCGCCACTTCTCAGTACCTCACCCGTCAGTCCTTCCAGTTCGGCTGAAGGGACAAAATTGGCTGCGTACAATTCCTGTTCCGGCTGCTTTACCGGGTTTTGTTCCGGAGTTTCCGTTTCGACGATTGGACGCTCTGCTTTTTGTTGAGGATTTAAAAGTTGTTCCGGTATTGGAGTCGGTACGTTTTGATTGGGCTTTAGCAAAAGCTGCGTTGTTTGTGAGCTCCGGTACATCCAGAATGCCAGCAAGGCCGTCATGGCTACTAAAGACCAGCGCCAGCCTGGATGCAGCCTGGTTTCTGGTTTGCGTGGGGAAGAAGGTTGAGTGGCTTCATCCTGGTCCGGATTTTCTATGTCCCGGGGCGGCATGGTGGAAATCAGACCATAAAGCTCTATTACTTCCCGGCGGCAGGCTTCACAACTTTCAAGATGTGCCTGCAATTGCGGGGGGAGGTCACCTGTTGACTCTGCCAGCAGCGCTTCTGCGCATGCAGCTATGCCCTCCTCAGATAAGTGATGATCATTGCGAAATAGCCCCGTATTGGAAAGATGATCCGGCATGCAATTTTTGTTTCTGTATTAGATGCACACGAGTTCAGTTTATGGACTCCATTCTTTTTTTTTAACATTTCAGGATAAATCTGTAAAAAATCATCCCGGTTGGTGACGCAGGTCACTGACAGTTATTTGAAATACCTGCTTCTTTGCAGTAGGAAAAGAGGGAAAGAGCCGAAGGGCAAATTTCCCAAATTTTTCAAGATTCATTTTCGGGTGATTTTAGGGAATTTTGAAGCGCAATTTCAAATCCGTACAGGGTGGAATTGCGCTTTTTTTATGCTTTCATCAGGCTATTCCGGCTAACAGGCCTTGCAAACAGCCGTTTTAAGCCTTTTCAAACAACCACCAAATAGGCTTGTTCCGCTTTTTTATTTGATAATGATTCAGAATATACGCCCGGATGTGTTCAATGGCCTCCGAAACATCATCTGTTAATTTGATGTACTTTAAATCAGACTCCGAAATCGTTTTTTGCTCGACCATAAAATCGAGGTACTCCATCAGCGGTTGATAATAATCTTTTCCCATCAAGACAACGGGGAAGTTATGGATCATACCGGTTTGCACCAGGGTCAGGGTTTCAAACATTTCATCCATTGTGCCCCACCCACCAGGTAATACGACGAAGGCATAGGAATACTTCAGCAGCAACACTTTACGGATAAAAAAATAATCGATGGTCGTACAGGAGTGCATGTAAGGATTGGGCTGTTGCTCAAACGGCAGCTTGATGTTACAGCCTACAGAGCGACCGCCGGCTTCGAACGCACCCCGGTTGGCGGCTTCCATAATACCAGGGCCGCCGCCGGTCATGGTGGTAAAACCCATTTCTGA
>JABWAJ010000125.1 GCA_013361075.1 Saprospiraceae bacterium
AGGCCGCCGGCGGGCGCGGCGCACCCTCGGGCGGGGGGACCTGGCGGATCGAGACCTCGCCGGATACCGGTGTGGACAGCACCGCCGGCCCCCGCTTGAGCCACTCCGGCTTGAGCGTGGTGACGATGAACAGCAGGGCGAGCCCGACCGTCGTCGCCTGTGCGAAGAGGAGCCAGAGACGGCGCAGCATGCGGAAGCGGGCGGCAGCGGGAAGAGGGGCGCCGATTCTAAGCCGCCGCCGCGCTCGACAGGCGGACGCAAAGAAAACGGGGCGCCGCAGCGCCCCGGGGCAGACCGCGCCGACGCTACTTCTTCAACGCGTCGCGGATCTCGCGCAACAGGACCACGTCTTCCGGCGGTGCGGCCGGCGCGGGGGGCGGCGCTTCGCGCTTGAGCCTGTTCATCGCCTTGACCATCCAGAAGATGATGAAGGCGAGGATCACGAAGTTGATCACGATGGTCGCGAAGCTGCCCCAGGCCAGCACCGTGCCGACCTTCTGAGCCTCGATCAGCGACGCGCCCGGCGGAACGTTGCCCGCGAGCACCCAGTACTGGTTGGAGAAGTCGACCTGCCCGCGCATGAGGAAGCTCACGATCGGCATGATCACGTCCTTGACCGCCGAATCGACGATCTTTCCGAAGGCCGCGCCGATGATCACGCCGACGGCCAGGTCGATCACGTTGCCCTTCATGGCAAATTCGCGGAATTCGCTGACGAGACTCATGATTTGCTCCTCAATAAAACGTGGATCCACGTCGACGTGCTGCCCCGATTGCGGTCATCATCCCCTCGCAGCAGGGCAAATTCAAGTTGGCAGCTGGGGCTTGGGCGAGCCGCCAAAAAATGCCCGGGTCAGGCCAAGGCGATATTGACAGACGTACAGTTATTGGTTAGGCTCCACTATTCTGCTCGCGTAACCGTTGCGCGCTGGGTGCGTCGCCAGTTCAAGCGCACCTGGTTTCGCCAAACGGCACGAGGGTCAAATGCCGTGCAGGCGGCGACGGTAACGCTGCGCGCTCGTCACGCTGCGCGCCGATCGTTGATGCACCGAACCGAGACAACGAGCCGCGAGCCGTTGACCACCCCATAAGAGCGAATTATTTATATCAAGTTAGATTTCCGATGGATAAAGGATTTAATTTCGTTGCGTCATGAATAAAATTGCACTACCAACGATTCTGCCCGTTGAGCGTCCGGAATGGAAAAAATGCTTCATTGCCGCATTGATGATTGCAACCACTGCCTGCATCGGTTACGGGTTGGAACGCACCGAAACAGCCGCTTTATTCGGATTGTACGGCTTGCTTTTTGCCGGTTATGTTTATTTGTTGCTCCGCCCCCAACCATCCGACGGTCAGGTTTATTTTTTTGTGCTGACCGGGATCGCCATGCGGGTTGTTTTGCTGTTTTCTTTTCCCAATCTTTCGGATGACATCTATCGCTTCGTTTGGGACGGAAGATTGATTGTCAATGGATTTAACCCATTCAACCAATTACCTTCAGATTATATCCGGGAGGGCGTGTTACCGCCAGGGCTGACGCCGGAATTGTTTGCCAAACTAAACTCTCCCGACTACTTCACCGTTTACCCGCCAGTTGCACAAGCCATTTTCTGGTTTGCCTGCTACCTGTCGCCCAATAGTGTTGCAGGTAGTGCTGTAGTTATGAAAATCATCCTGCTGGCAGCAGAAACTGGTACCCTGATTTTGTTGCTCCGTTTACTCAGGCATTTTGAACTGCCTGTTTCCAGGGTGCTTATCTACGCGCTGAATCCGCTCATTGTCCTTGAAATATCCGGAAACCTCCATTTTGAAGGATTGATGGTCTTTTTTCTGATGCTTGCTTTTTATTGGCTGAACCAGGCCCGGGACCTCAGAGCAGTATTGGCCATGGCTTTTTCGATTGCCTCCAAACTCCTGCCCCTGTTGTTTTTTCCTTTGCTCATCCGGCGCCTGGGGTGGAAGAGGGCCTTCGTTTTTTTTTCCCTGACCGGACTGTTGGTGCTGTTGTCGTTTGCGCCGTTGCTCAATACCGTTTTCCTGAACAATTTTGGCGCCAGCCTGAATCTTTATTTCCGTCAATTTGAATTCAATGCCGGCTTTTATTACCTGTTGCGCGAAATTGGAGAGCATTATTCCGGACAAAACCTGATTCGCTTTATTGGCCCGGGGCTTGCTGTACTCACGGCCCTTATTGTTTTGTTCAAAGCGCTGTTTGAACGGAATGTTTCCTGGCAAACCCTGCCCCATGCAGCCCTTTTTGCCATCAGCACCTACCTTTTACTGGCCACAACCGTACATCCCTGGTACACTGCGCTCCCGTTGGTGTGGTGCCTGTTTACCCGCTGGCGCTACCCGGTTGTCTGGACCGCCCTGATTTTTCTGACCTACGCCGGATATGGCCCCGATAAATTTCAGGAATCCTACGGGATAGTCGAATTAGAGTATGCAGGCGTACTGGCTTGCCTGATTTGGGAAAGCAGGTTTAAATCTTCGCTTTCCACTCCGAAATAGCCTGTTCGATATGGCTCTTTGCATTGGCATAAAAGCTGTCGGAGTTGTTGTTTTTACCGGCATCAATGGATTTATTGGCACTGCTGACAGCCTGGCGGTATTCCCCTTTTTTGGCCAGCACCTGTGCCTTCACCCACCAGTTCCAGGAATGGTTGAGCAGGCTGGTTGACATGTTGGCGTATTGGAGTGCCTCGTCTAAATAATTCTCATCACCGCTGTTGATCAAAAAATCAGCAGCCTGGGTATAAAGCTCCCATTTGCGGTCTTCCGCTGCAGCGGAAATGGTGTGCTCCATATTGTCGAGTACCTGGCGGATGACATCCGTTTCAATGTGCACAAAAACCTGGCGCTTTTCCCACCAAAGGCGAATGTAGCCCCTGCCCAGTCCGGCGTCGGAAAGGTGATAACTCAGGCGTTCTTCGCTGAAATCAGCCCTATTGACGCGCACGGGTGTACGCAGGGCATCCTGGCTTTCATCGTAGCTGTAGGCGCCCCATTGCTCCGTAGACCGGTTAAATACAGCTGTCCAGGTTTCCCCTTCCTGCGGAATCAGGAAAAATGTGTATTTGCCTTTCGGCAAAAGCTGGCCTTCTACCTTGATGTCGGTGCTGAACTCAATGGTTGTTGCTTCATTGGCCCCGGCCCGCCAGATCTGGTTGTAGGGTACCAATGCCCCCCAAATGGCCCGACCGCTTACCGCCGGACTGGAATAGCGGATCGTAATGTCCGTCAATCCAACCGTGTAGGAAACGCTGGCTCTCGGGCTTTTCCGGGGCAACTCTACTTGTCCGGAAACCTGATTTGTGCAGATAATGAAGACAAGGAGCGCTGTGGCGCAAAGGGCGGGAAATCGTTTCATGACAGGCGTTTTTTTCTGATGCAAAGGTAAGGGTTTTGATGGGAAAATTGGGGGATTCGAAGATTGAGTATCCGGTTATTTGAGGATTTGAGGATTTGAAGGCATGCGTTCCCCAAAATACTCCAATCCTCAGCTTCCTAATCACTCCCCAGCCGCTTCAATGCCTCCTCCAGCCAGTCTTTGTTTGCCAAAGGCTGTATTCGCTGAACCTGTGCCAGCAGATTGGCATTGCGTTGTCGGAAAACCCGCCCGGCGACCAAAGATTTGCACTGTCTCAACTGAAAAAGTCCGCGGCTGAGTTTGACAAAGTTGGCATTTGACTTTTTCTGGTAATCCGACAATTGGTTGTTGCGCGACAGGAACTTGCGGGTGGCTTCGAGCAGCGCCATAAACGGCTCAGTTTCGTTGAGGGCGTAGTAGCTTTTTAGCTGGATAATTTTGGCGGAAAGGTGGTAGAATGCATCTGTAAATTCCACATTTTGAAGTTGTTGCAATGCTTTTGCAGGCTCCCCCTTTTCGTAAAAAAGCGTAGCTAAATTGTAGGTATAGGCATTGTGCTGGGCATCAGGTTGAAGAAACTCCCGGTATCGCTTGATGAATTCGCCGGTCCAGTCGTATTCCCGCAAGCGGATGCCCGCAGTAATGATGTTGTTGTAGGCCCATTGCGACAAGTGGCCGTTTTGCAGCAGGATGTTTTCCTGCAACAACAGTTTGTAAAGGTCCAGCACCTCACGATAATAAACGCCCTGACCGGAGTTGATCTGGCGCACGCAAAAGTTGAGGCAATAATGATAAAGCGACTGCAGTTCCTGCCTGGAAAACAGGGCAATATGCTGTGCCAGTAAGGATTTTAAGGCAAAATAATGCATTGCCTGATCCGTTTCCTGCAACATTTGCAGGGCCTGGAGGTAAACCTGAAGGATAGGCGCAGCTTCCACTATGGCTGTATTTTGTTCCAGCCAGGCCAGAACTTCCGGCAAAAAATGGCATTCATAACCCGCCTGAATGACGGCATTGCGGCTGGCCATGTCGCAGGCGATGCGCAACTTGTTGCAATAGTAATACAGATCGAATGCATCGGCACCCTGCTGAAGGTGTTCGTTGTAGCCGCGCTTGCCCTTTGCGATGGCGGCTTCATCCGATTTTTCATGCAGGCGATAGGCATGCAGGTACGTTTCATAGTGCCCAACCGGGATGGCCTTATCGGCAAAACGCTCTACTTCGCCATACAACTCACGGTCCAGCAATTCACCCAGCAACAACTCCCGTTTCAACTGCATTTGTGCCTGGTAACGGTGGAGTGCCAAAAAATCATACAACAGTTGCAGTAAGTCAGAAATGACATTGTTCAAAGGCAAATCGGCATAGCCTTCCTGCTGAAAAACGTATTTGTACACGGCTTTTTTGTGTAGGGCTGAGTGCTCAAAATCCGGCGCATATTGCAGAACAAGGCTACAAAGGCGGCGCACTTTTTCATTTTTATTAAAAAAAGGAGAGGCTACATACTCAATAAAACGGGTACGCGCTTTTAAATCCAGCGTTTTTAAGACAATGATCAGGCGGGAGCGTTGCATAACCAATCTATATTTTTTTTTACAAAATATTGATAAACAGATTTTTATTATCATTTACCAAAACAAATTTACTATAAAGTTTAAATTTTGTACTTTATTTCCCCAATCCTTTCCGGTTATCTTTGTACGGTCAATTGACCTTGTATGCTTTTAAACCAACCATCACTAAAAAATTAATAGTCTCATGAAAGACACCCTTAAACTAGTACTCCTTTTTTTGCTGTTCAGCCTTGGGTCGGCAGCAAGCCTTTCCGGGCAATCGGGGGGTGATTGCTTTGGGCTCCAGCTATCCAGTCATACCGCCGAACAAGGCGATACAGTCTGCGTAGAGGTGCGCGTATCGGGATTTATGGGCATGGTGGGCATGCAACACTCCGTAAACTGGGATGCCTCCGCATTGCAATACCTTTCATTTGCTGACCTTAATCTGCCTGGGCTGACCAATCCCAGCTTTGGAAATCCTGAGCCGGGAAGTATTGGGATGGCCTGGACCGATCTAAGTTTACAAGGCGTAGATTTAGCCGACGGCACCATAATCTATTCCCTCTGTTTTGAGATACTTGCCCCTGCAGGTACTTCCACGGAAGTATGGTTTAGCAATACCCCCGTTCCGACCGAGTTTGTGCACCTGACCGGCCCCGGTATGCCTGGGGAAAAGGCTGCCTATGCACTTATGGGTGGCAGCGTACTGGTAAGTTCCGGTACAGAGCTTCCCCTGTCCATTACTTATGCCTGTGCCCAAACATCCGGATCCTGTATTGACGGGGGCCATCTGGAAGCTACCGTAAGTGGAGGCGTGCCGCCTTATATCTGGCAATGGACGGGGGTAAATTTTTCTTCGACCAGCGAGTCAGAAATATCCGGCATCCCGGAAGGTGCTTACCAACTGGTGGTCACAGACGCGAATGGCAGCACGGTAAAGGCTAGTTTTCAGGCTGGAGATGGCAATATGGAGATAACGGATTACACCATTACTCCGGTTGCCTGCTCCAGCAGTAACCTTACCGGAGCCATAAGCATCAATGCGGTGAGTGGTGCTTCCGGTAATATATCCTACCATTGGAACACCGGAGAAATGACGCCTGCCATCGAGGTATCCACTCCGGGCACCTACAGCGTTGTCCTTACGGATGAAGCAGGTTGTTCCATTGTCACTGATTTTGAGGTTCCGGGTGCAACTCCCTTCGTTGTTACCGAAACCATCACCCCGCCTGTCTGCAACAACCAAAGTGACGGTTCAATCAGCCTTAGTGTCAGTCCTTCCGGCGATTATGCCTTTGCCTGGAGCACCAACGCCAATGCGCAAAACATCACCAACCTTGACGAGGGAATCTACTCGGTAACCGTAACAAATCTTGAATCGGGTTGCAGTCAAACGGAAACCTATGAATTGGTTTCCTCCGGCCTGGGAATTTTGTTTTTATTTACAGGTTGCGACACCCCAAATTCTACGGTTACCATGCAGGCGATTACGACTGAAGGCACCGGCCCTTACACCTACCTGTGGAGCAACGGCGAAACAACACCATCCATTGATGTTCCAAACGTTCAGGGCACTGTATATTCCGTCACCATTACAGATGCCAACGGCTGCAGCGACCATTCGTCCCAGGCTGTTAATTGTGTAAATGGCCAGGCTACCCTTAGCCTCACAGGTGCCACCATCAATCCGGGCGAAAGTGTCTGCCTTGATGTCGCCATTTCCAATACCATTCCGGTGGGTGCTATGGCATTGGAATTCAATTGGGATGAAAACATCCTGCAATTTGATTCCATTACAAATCTGCAGATGCCTAATCCGCAAGCTGGCTGGATCCTCAGCGAACCCGGCGTCTTGAATTTTCTGTGGGCAGACAGCAGTACCCCTTACCCTGCACAGGCATCGCCGGTCCTGTTGATGGAGGTTTGTTTCACGGCATTACAGGCAGGGAATACCTCCGTAGTTTTTTCATCGGATCCTTCTGAGACCTATTTACTGGAAGCATCTGTTTTTCAACAACTTGCTTTGTTTACGACAGGAAATACAGTTTCTGTTAACGGCAATAGCCAGCATGCCATTGGGATCAGGGCCACGGAAAATACTGCCGTGTCAAACGATGATGTTTGCATCGAAATAAAAGCAACGAATTTCGAGGACATTGCGCATTTATCCGGTGATATGAACTGGAATCCGGCCCAATTGGAATTTGTTTCGGTTCAAAGCCTGCATCCCGAATCCGGGCTTAGCCCACTTGATTTTAATACAGCCCAAACAGACCTTGGCCTGTTGCGCTTAGACTGGACTGCCGGTTCCGGCGAAAGTACAAGCCTCCCCAACGAGACAACCCTTTACACAGTTTGTTTCAATGCCATCGGCACTCCGGGAAACGCCCCGATCTCCTGGAGTAACCTTGTATCCCAAAATGCCGACGCGCTCGATCTGGTCATAGCAGCCATTGATGGCAAAGTGGTGATCTTACCTTCTGCCAATAACAATTACGCTGAATTGTCGCTGGCGCCGGGTGCGGTTCTCAATGCCGGGCAAGATACCTGTATTGCCGTAAAGGCCGTACGGTTCGAAGCCATCTATGCATTGCAGTTTTCCATAAATTGGGACCCGACGCTCATTCGCCTCGATTCTGTTTTGACGGCTGATTTACCGGCAGTTTCCACTACAGCAAATTTTGGTTATTTTCCTGGGGCAGGCAACCTGACTTTTTCCTGGATCGACCCTACGCTGACCACCGGGGTAACCCTGATGGAAGGTGCTTCGCTGTTTGACTTGTGTTTCAGTGCAATGGGCCCGGCAGGTATCTCCCCGGTAACGTTTGAAGATCAGCCAACAGCCATCGAAGTCGTTGACGCTAATGAAGTTATCCCATTCCTCGGCCAGGGCGGCTTTGTCATCGTTCCCGACCAAAACGTCTGGCCCGGCGATACCGACAACAACGGACACGTCAACCATTTCGACCTCTTGCCCATTGGCATCGGATTTGGAGCAACCGGTCCGCAGCGGCAAAACGCGACCATTGACTGGGTCGGCCAATATGCAGACGACTGGTCACAGTATACGCCTTCTTCTGCCATCAACTACAAGCACATAGACACCAATGGCGACGGAACCATTGCTGCAGCCGACACCCTGGCGGTTTCCCAAAACTGGGGCCTCAGCGTCAATCCTTTCCTCCCGGATGCACCGGTATTTGAGCCGCGGGTATTGGGTGTTCCGCTCTATGTTTTAGCCGATACGCTGGCACCAAGCGAAGTGGCTGCACTCGACATTGTGTTGGGAACCAATGATTTGCCGGCAGAAAACGTATATGGCATTGCCTTCAGCATCACCTACAACCCGGAACTCATCGTGCCCGGCAGTGTGAGTGCCAGTTTCCTCAATTCGTGGCTGGGCGAACAAAACTCCGACCTGATGGGCATATTCCGCGTGTCGCCAACGCAGGACCGCATTGACATTGCCATCACCCGCACGGATGGGTTGAACAACTCGGGTAACGGGGCCATTGGCAAACTGCACATCACCATCGAAGATGTGATTTTCCGGAATACTGTTTTCAGAAGGGCGGAATTCGGTATCGAAAATGTGCGGCTGATTGACCGGGACGAATTAGACATTCCTGTCGCGCCGGAGTACTCGACTTCCTGGGTCAGCGTGAGCACCGGTACGGAAAATCCTGAATTGGCCAACCGCATTCAATTGTATCCAACGCCGGTTTCCAATACTTTATTCGTAAAAATGGAAGGCTTGAACCTGTTGGGCGTTCAGGTGCTGGATCAGTACGGCCGGGTGGCGGCCAATTTTGAACAACCTGAGCATGGACTGGATGTGAGCCAATTAGTACCCGGTGTTTATGTGGCTAAAATTGCCACAGATCGCGGGGTAGCTTATAAAACAATAGCGGTTGTACGCTGATTCAAATTTTAGGTTAAACAGAAGAAGGCATCCGGTTTAGGGGTTGTGTAAATTGGTTGAATTGGGGATCCGAAATAGCATCGTATCCAGACTTTCAACAATTTCAACTCTTTACACACCCTTTCCGGGCCTGAAAAAAAAATCAACATCATGAAAAAGAATTTCTTATTCAGCATAGTGCTCGGTTTTGCTTTATTTATGGCTCAAGGCCTGAACGCACAAAATCTGAGCCTCGGCGGTACCATTAGTACCGAACAGGGACTTCCTGTTGGCATGGTATCGGTGGTTTTGATGGACGATCAGGGCGTCGTACTCGACAGCGTCATGTCGGCCGGCACCTATAGTTTCAGCAACCTTGCAGCAGGTACTTACCGCCTTCGGTTGGGAAAAAGCGTTAACCCGATAAACGGCGTCTCGACTTTTGATGCGGTTCTCGCCAGCAGACACTTGTTGGGGCAGGCACCCATCAATTCGCCGTATGCCCAACTCGCAGCAGACATCAACCGGGATGGTACCATTTCCGTTTGGGATTTTGTCTTTGCACGGATGCTGATCCTGGGCATTCAGTCAGATTTTTCTGACCAGCAATCCTGGCGCTTTGTGCGCAGCGACCTGTCTTTTCAGGGCGTGAGTAACCCTTTTCAACTGGCATATGGTACCAGCAATGCCATTACACTGACCACAGGTGATGTTACCAGCTTTAATTTTATCGGGTATAAGATTTTTGACCTCAATAATTCATCAGTACCAGGAAATTAGCATGTTTTAAGTGCATCGCGCCGTCCGGAATGAAGTTTCCGGGCGGCGTTTTTTTGTGTTTAATCCCATGAACGCAGTCTCCTTATTTTTGAAAACAAGGAGGCCCATCTGCATGACGCACAGGCTAACAATACGTGCTTGAAACAAGGAAATAGGCTATCCTTTTTTTCTGAATACTTGAAATAACCTGATCCCGATAGCAGCAGAGGAAATAAAAATTCCAATCCATGTAATGATTTCTACCATCTGGTGCATGCCCAGATAATGAAAAAGGATTAGTACCATAAAAAATGCCAGGAAGACGCCTAATCCCAGGTATGCTGACCTTTTGTTGCGTGCCTTGTCTTTGTCTGTAAGTTTTTTAGAAAAAAGCAAATAGGCAAAAAGGATGCCATTGATTAATAAAATGATTTCCATTGCATTCAGGTTTAGATTACATGACCTGCTACAAGTATATGACCAATATGCATGCACTGCTGAAAAAAATGACGAAACCCTGTTTTGAGTTTGTGAAACCCCGTTTTGAATGAGTAAAGGCCTTATCAAATGCAGAAGTATTTTGTTGCTCAGGGGAAGCAATAGCAGTGGATAAATAAAATAAACGCCGGTCAGGAATCAACTCCCTAACCGGCGTCCACCAGTAACCAGTAACAAATAACCAGCCCTACAGCCCGAAAGCTGCTTTTACTTTATCCACATAATCCAGTTTTTCCCAAGTGAAGGTTTCCACCTCCATCGTTTTTTTCTGGCCGGAGCCGTCGGTTACCGTTACCGTTTTGATTTCCGGTTTGCGGCCCATGTGTCCGTAAGCTGCTGTCCCGGAATAGATCGGGTTGCGCAGTTTCAGGCGCTGTTCGATGGCGTAAGGGCGCATGTCGAAAATGTCCATGACTTTATCCGCGATTTGGCCGTCGGTAAGCCCTACCTTGCTCGTGCCGTAGGTTTGGATGTATATATTGGTCGGTTTTGCTACGCCAATGGCATAAGAAACCTGCACTAAAATTTCGTTACAAACGCCCGCTGCTACCAGGTTTTTGGCAATATGACGCGTAGCATAAGCAGCCGAGCGGTCTACTTTTGAAGGGTCTTTGCCCGAAAAAGCACCGCCGCCGTGTGCGCCTTTACCTCCGTAGGTATCTACAATAATTTTGCGGCCCGTGAGGCCGGTATCGCCGTGAGGCCCGCCGATCACAAACTTGCCGGTCGGGTTGACGTGGTACGTAATTTTATCTGTAAACAACGCCTGAACCGAAGGCTTCAGCCTGGCTTTTACCCGCGGGATGACCAGTTCGATCATGTCCTTGCGGATCTGCGCCAACATGCTTTCGTCTTCGCCAAATTCGTCGTGCTGTGTGGAAACAACAATAGAATCAATGCGCTGTGGCGTGTGGTCGTCGCCGTATTCGATGGTCACCTGCGACTTGGCGTCGGGGCGCAAATAAGTCATGATTTTGCCTTCGCGGCGAATGACCGACAGTTCTTCCAGCACTTTATGGGCCAGGTCGAGCGGCAATGGCATGTAGTCATCCGTTTCGTTGCTGGCATAGCCAAACATCATCCCCTGGTCGCCGGCCCCCTGGTCTTCAGGATTGCTGCGTTCTACACCGCGGTTGATGTCGGGAGATTGTTCGTGGATGGCAGACAAAATACCGCAGGAATTGGCTTCGAACATGTATTCTGACTTGGTGTAGCCAATGCGGCGAATGACGTCGCGGGTGATCTGCTGTACGTCCAGATAAACACTGGATTTAACCTCTCCGGCCAGAATAACCTGTCCCGTAGTCACGAGGGTTTCGCAGGCAACTTTAGAAGTAGGATCAAAAGCTAAGAAGTGATCTACGAGCGCGTCCGATATCTGATCGGCAACTT